>CAIXZI010000165.1 GCA_903923915.1 uncultured Bacteroidota bacterium | reverse complement strand
TATATCTTAAAAAGGTAAAATGGCATTTTTGTTTTAAATTTGTAATGTGGAACTTAACTCTAACATAAAAAACTTTACCGATTTCTTTACCAAAAAGAGTATTGGTGGAGAAGCCAGCATTAACGACCTACGCGATAAGGAATTTTCGGGTACTTTGTTATCCGTTGATGAAAAACGCGCTTTACATAATTATGATACTTACCGCATAAACTTGCTCAATGCGCAGGAAGACGAAGATGCTTTTAATAAAACATACCGTCAGCTACAAGTAATTGCTAATCTTGGCGATTGGAAAGAGTTTCTAAAAGCTGATTACAGCAAGTAATTTTTCTTTTTGATTTTTACGTCATTGCGAGCGAAGCGTGGCAATCTCATTATCTTAAAACTGAAAGTAAATAAACGGTTGCATATCGGCACTTAAGGCCTGATATAATAAAAATACCGCAGCTACTACCGCAACACCCATTACCGGAATTGGACTTGAACTAAATAGCGTTCTGTATCCAACTTTAAATCTTTCAGGTATCCAATGAATAAGATAGCCTAATAACATTACCAACAAAACAGTTTTGTAAGAAGTTAATACTTTGAAAAATAAATCAAACCCAAAATGATTTTGAATTCTGTCGAATAAATTAGCTACAGTTTCTAAATCATCACTTCTAAACCAAATACGTGTAAAGCTTATAAATAAAAGTGTTATAAGAACACATAAAACTTTCACCAAAAAATTAGTTGAGTTTTTAAAGGGAGAAATTTTTAGCCATAGTTTATGAATTACCAAGCCCAAGCCATTTAATCCGCCCCATATCATAAACATCCAACTGCTGCCATGCCATAAACCGCCTAGCAACATGGTAATCATGATATTGATGTTAGTATTAATGGTTGTTCTAAAGCCTTTGAAAAAATACATAAGCGCCCCAAATAATATGGCAACACCAGGAAGCAGTGTAAATAGCCAGATATTTCCGCTCAATAAAATAAAAACACTACATAATATTGTTATGCATGCATAAGTTCCAAAGGTTCCTTTTTTGTTTCCTCCTAATGGAATGTATAAATATTCTTTAAGCCAGCTAGAAAGTGATATGTGCCACCGCTGCCAAAATTCGCTGGTACTTTGAGCTTTGTAGGGCGATTTAAAATTTGTTTTTAATCTGAATCCTAATAACAAGGCAACTCCTATGGCAATATCGGTATAACCAGAAAAATCGGCATATATCTGCAATGAGTAACCAAGTATGCCCAGTATAACCTCTACACCGCTATAATAGTTAGGGTTTTCAAAGATACGATCTACAAAATTTACACCCACATAATCTGCCATTACTTTTTTAGCCAGCCCGTTTAAAATCCAAAAGAGAGCTAAACCGAATTCGGTTTTTAAAAGATTATAGGGTTGATGTATTTGATATAAAAACTCGTGCGCCTTTACAATAGGGCCTGCTACCAAATGAGGGAAGAAACAAACAAAAAAACCGTATTCAAAAATGTTGTTTACAGGTTTTACTTTTTCGCGATACAAATCGATGATGTATGAAAGAGATTGAAATGTAAAAAAGGAAATTCCTACTGGAAGAATTAATTTATCTACACTAAAAGCCGTACTAAAAAACGAATTACTAAAATGTGAAAAGTGATTAAAGAATTTAAAATGTGTGCCAAAAATCTCATTAGAGCTTTCGGTAAAAAAATAGGCATACTTAAAATAGCCAAGTAATAACAAGTTAATACACACGCTGCAGGTAACAGCCAGTTTTTTTACCACATCTTTCTTTGCCTTGTAAATTAGCCAACCCCAGCAATAATCGCTGCAAATGGTAAATAGTAACAGTACAATAAATACACCACTTGTTTTGTAGTAAAAAAACAAGCTTACTAAAAATAAATATACTGTACGTGCTTTACTAAACTTGTATAAAAACGAATAGAAAAAAAGAACAACGGCAAAAAACATCCAAAAAAATAAATGCGTAAACAACAAGGGTTTATCTTGCTGAAAGGAAATTACGTTTTGTAATATGTTTTGTAAAAAGTTGTTCAAAATAAAAGCGTACTAAAAATAGCACGCTTAATTTAATTTATATTATTTATCTAAAATAATTTTAAGGCTTCCTATGTTGATTAATGTTTCTTTTTAAATAAATGGAAATTAGGAACGTTTGAATTAAATTGGTAACCCACATTAAGTAATGCTGCAATGGTTCCAAATTTATGATTGGCTGTACCGTTTCCTGCATATTGTACCAAACATTGCATATAATCTGCATAAGAAGCTTTGGTTGTTAGCTCAATACATAAATGATTCCATAATTGTACTCTAAATCCTGTTTCTACGCCTGCAATAACACCTGCAATATGCCAGTAGTTATTTAAACGTGTACTAAATATGGTTACATCTGTACGTGGTACAACCATACCTGCGCCGGGTTTAACAATAAAGCCAATGTTGTGTTTTTTATTTGAACTTGTATATAGTTTCCAACGTTTAATAAAACTTACCATCCAAAAATTGGCACCATCTGTATGTTCAAAATGAAATTGCTGACGGGTTGGAAAAGAATCTGCATTGTTGATTGATTTGCCCTGAACTGTACCAGTAAAGTTCATTCCTTGTCCATCGGTTACCACATACTTTGCATGATCATAGCTAAGTTCAATGCCCATATCTTTTTCGTTATTAAAATAACAGCCAATTCTAAAATTAAATTGAGGAATGGTAACATTAATCACATCACTCCATGAACCAGCAATTTGATCAAAATCCGGACTGTCTTTAGCTTTGACATTATGTATGGTAAAATCATATGAACCATGCACGGGATCATTAGGGCCTGCACTTCCATTATTTTTGAAATGGATAGTGCTTTTTGTATACCACTCTCTATTGTAGCCCCAAGTGCCGTACCAAGTTAACTTGCGTTTTTTAGTTTGAGGCAGAGAATCATTTTGTGCTAAAGCTGAAAAATAAATTAACAGGGTGAAAAGAAATAAAATTTTGCGCATGAATAAATTTTTGTGCGAATATCTATAAATTATTTGTTAATTTTTTATTGATTTATATCAGCTTGCCGTACAAATCAAAATCGGTGGCCTCAGTAATTTTAACGTCAACAAAACTTCCTGGTGATAAATACGTTGCGTTATCTGCTTTTATAAGCACTTCATTGTCAACGTCAGCACTGTCAAACTCAGTACGACCAATAAAATATTCACCTTCTTTTCTATCAATAATAGTTTTGAAAGTTTGATTAATTTTTTGCTGATTTAATTCGAATGAAATTTCTTGTTGAATTTTCATTACAGCATCGGCTCGTTGCTTTTTTACTTTAGCAGAAACATCATCTTTTAAAAGATGTGCGTGTGTATTTTCTTCATGTGAGTAAGTAAAAATCCCTAATCTGTCAAAACGAGTATTAGCAACCCAGTCTAACATTTCTTCGTGATCTTTTTCTGTTTCGCCCGGGTAACCCGCAATTAGTGTAGTACGCATAGCAATACCCGGCACTTTATCACGTATTTGATTTACAATATCAATAGTTTTTTGCTTGGTAATTCCTCGGCGCATACTCTTCAACATATTATCGCTGATGTGTTGCAAAGGCATATCTAAATAATTACAAATATTTTTTTTGCGATTCATTACATCAAACACTTCCATCGGAAAACCGCTAGGGAAAGCATAATGTAAACGCATCCATTCTACACCATCAACATCACTTAATTTATCTAATAAATTAGCAAGTTCGCGTTTTTTATAAATATCTAAACCGTAGTAAGTTAAATCTTGTGCAATAAGTAGTAACTCTTTTGTGCCTTTAGCGGCAAGGGTTTCTGCGCGTTTAACTAAATCTTCAATAGGTACAGAAACATGCCCGCCACGCATTAAAGGTATGGCGCAAAAGGAACAAGGTCTATCACAACCTTCTGAAATTTTTAAATACGCGTAATGAGATGGTGTGGTTAACAAACGCTCGCCAACTAACTCGTGTTTATAATCTGCCTTTAAAGTTTTTAATAATTTAGGTAACTCTCTTGTGCCGAAATATGCATCAACATCTGGTATTTCTTTTTCTAAATCACCTTTGTAACGCTCGCTTAAACAACCGGTAACATATACTTTTTCAACATGCCCGGCTTTTTTAGCTTCTACATATTGCAAAATAGTATCTATACTTTCTTGCTTGTCATTATCAAAAAAACCACAAGTATTTATAATTACAATTTGATGGTCGTTGTCTTCTCCTTCATGTTCTACATCAAATTTATTGGCACGTAATTGCCCCATTAAAACTTCGCTATCAACAATGTTTTTACTGCAACCAAGTGTTACAACATTTACTTTATTTTTTTTAAGAGATTTGGTCTTCATTAATTTCCTTTGGGTTGTTGTTGCAAATGCTTATTGTAGAGTGCAATATTCTCCTCTATAAAATCTAAAATATCTTCTTTTCCTGATTTTTTTTCGGCCGAAGAAAGAATGCAATCAGGCATATCTTCCCAAGTTAAAAGCATTTCTTTTTGAAAAGCTGCCACATTTTTTTGCAATTCTGTTTTAGAGAGTTTATCTATTTTGGTAAAGATGATGCAAAATGCAATTTCTTCTTCAGCCAACCATTGCATGAACTGCGCATCTATGGCTTGTAGCGGCAAGCGAATATCAATCAGTACAAAAAGACAGACTAAATTTTTTCTTTCGAGAATATAAAACGAAATAAATTTTTCGAATTCTACACGCGCCGTTTTAGAAACTTTGGCATAACCATATCCCGGTAAATCGACAACATACCAACTATTATTAATTAAGAAGTGATTAATGAGTTGTGTTTTACCCGGCTTAACAGATGTATGCGCAATTTTTTTGTTGCACAACATATTGATAAGCGAAGATTTACCTACGTTACTTCTTCCAATAAATGCAAATTCCGGAAAATGTGTTTTAGGACATTTATTTACATTGGTACTACTAATAGCAAAATCTGCTGTATTAACCTGCATTCTTTCTGGCCTCCAATTCTTTTTTATACGAATCTACGTGACGTTGTTTTTTAGATTCGTAAATATCGTTTATACAAACCATAATGCCGGTTTCTTCTACACCACCAAAGCCTGTATTAATAGCTGTTCCAAAGGTTTTCATGGTTGGAGACAAATTCATGTAGGCGTTTACTAAAGGAGGAATATTTTCACCTAAATCGCGTACTTCTTTATTTAAAATCATGTGACCATCTTTATAAGATAGACCTTCTAAACTTTTTATAAAGGCTGCTACTTTTACACTTTTTTTAGAAGGAGAAATTACTCTTTTTACAAAAGCAGACACCTTTATTTTACCACCTTTTACCGACCTAATGGGTCTTACCATATTTTCTTTATCCGGAAAATAATGTTTCATAAAGGCAAGTATCATATCTCTTGCTTCTTTATTAAAGTGGGTGTACATGGTTACTTTTCCAAAAAAATAATTGCAATCCGGATTGTCAATTATTATAGCACCCAAGCCATCCCACAGGTTATCTAAAGAAAATAAACCCTTTCTAAATTGTTCGCCGGGCTGATAACTTGGCTGTACAAACGAACGACCCAACTCAATTGTTTTATCTAAATATTTATTATAAAAAGTGGGAGAAAATTTAAATAATTCGGTAGTTGCTAAATCTATTTGTCCGTTTTTGTAACCGGCATCTTTGCATTTTATATAACGATATGCGCCAACAATTTCTTTATGCTCGGGGTTCCAAACCAACAGTTGTTTGTATGGGTGAGACGAAACATCATACTCGTCAATATCCAAACTTTTGCCAGTGCCACCACCTGCATAACGAAAAGTAAGTTCGCGTAAACGACCAATTTCCATCATAGTATAAGGCGAATCTTGATGCGTAATTACATAAATTTCGTTATTGCCATTATTTGTTTTGCGTACAAATCTTTCAGGCGTTAATTCGTTTTTAATGAATTTACGGCTTATTTTATTTATAATAGGTTGCATTAACATAAGCTCAATTCTCTATTGTTACAAATTTACGTTATTAAATTACGACTTTTCTCCGTATTCCATTAAATATTCTTTAATAAATTGTTCTAAATTGCCATCCATAACGTCTTGCACATTGCTTGTTTCATAATCGGTGCGTAAATCTTTAATTAATTTATAGGGATGAAAAACATAATTACGTATTTGACTACCCCATTCAATTTTTTTCTTTCCGTCTTCAACGGCTTGTTTTGCTTCGTTACGTTTACGCATTTCAATTTCGTATAATTGCGAGCGAAGCATTTGCATAGCACGTTCTTTATTGGCAAGCTGAGACCTATCAACCTGACACATAACCTGTATACCTGTCGGTAAATGTTTTATTAAAACTTTGGTCTCAACTTTATTTACGTTTTGTCCGCCGGCTCCACCAGAGCGGGCTGTACTAATTTCAATGTCTGCCGGAGGAATATTTATTTCGATGGTGTCATCCACAATTGGATACACATAAACCGATGCAAATGATGTATGACGCTTAGCATTAGCATCAAACGGAGAGATACGTACCAAACGGTGCACGCCATTTTCGCCTTTTAAATACCCGTAGGCATAACTACCTTCAATTTGTAATGACACGGATTTTATACCGGCTGCATCTCCATCCTGATGATCGTTTTCAGAAACTTTAAAGCCATTTTTTTCGGCCCACATAATATACATGCGCATTAGCATACTGGCCCAATCGCAGCTTTCGGTACCACCTGCGCCGGCATTAATTTCTATTACACAGTTAAGCACATCTTCTGTGCCGCTAAGCATGTTTTTAAATTCTAAATTTTCTAATTTTTTACAAGCAAGTTTAAATTGCTCTTCGGTTTCTTCTGCAGATGCTTCGCCTGCTTTATGAAATTCGTATAAGGTATTTGTATCATCAACCATAGCCGTAAGTTCGGCGTATGCAGTTGTCCAATCTTTTTTTAATTTTATGGTACGCAGTAAAGCCTCTGCTTTTTTAGAGTCGTTCCAAAAATCAGGTGCAAGAGTTCTTTCTTCTTCCTGTATTATTTCGTGAAGCTTGCTGTCGATGTCAAAGATGCCTCCTCAACGCCTGCGAGCGCTCCAGAAGATCTTTCAACTGGTCTGATGTAAACATGGGGCTAAGGTAGGAATAATTAATAAGAAGTTGAAAGTTAAAAAATCGAGGATGATATTGTTTGTTTTTCTAACAAAAGTGGAGATAATCTTTGCTGTTAGGCACTTTAACCTATTTTTTTGGTAGTTTATATAAATATTATTTGCTTTTTGATAATGTAAATGTTAATTTAGTTTAACATAAATTGAAGAAAACCTACATGTAATTTGAGGTAAGTTATTTAAAGGTAGAGTAATCTTCTCATATAAATGAGTAAATCACTCTATTTTGGTTTGTCGGGCTGTATGTTAAATTTGGAGGGCAATTTGAGCCATTCATATAACAAAATAGTAACAAAATAATAATGAAAAAAATACCTTATATATTTTTCTTGTTTTTTTTGATAAGTAATAGTGTTTATTCCCAATGGGGTATGGCTGGTACTAATAAAGGATCTATAACACCTACTACAACTTCGCAAACTTTCGCAGGTTTTAATCCTAGTGGTAAAATACCCTTTTGGAGTTTTTCTGCTACCGCTGGAGTTTCATATTATTTTGATTTATGCAGTAGTTCTAATACTGATGATGAGGTATTAACAATATTTGATAATACTTCTGGTTCGGGTTTACTAATTGCGGGTAATGATGATTATTGCGGTACAAAGTCTGGATTAACCTTTGTTGCACCTGCTACTAAAACTTATTACGTAGTGGCAAGTCAATATCCAGAGAATAACTTTTCAAATTCCTCCAATTTAGTTCTTACGTATTATATATGTGGAGCTGTAACCCCAAGTTCCTTGCCTTTTAGTGAATCATGGGCAACAAATAATGTAACTACGGCTTGTACTAGTTGGATGGCACAAGGTGCTGGTGCTGAGGGAGATTGGTTTATTAATACTACAGCTACGGCGTTTCCATATGGTCCAAACCTTGCTTGTGGAACAGGCAGTGAGGTGGTATTTGCTGGTAATCAATTTAATATGTATGGTACTGGTGTTACAAAAGCACCAAGCTTAATTTCATATCCCATTAATACTATGGGAAGTGCTAGTATTCAGTTTACATGGAAGCATTCTTTACAG
>CAIXZI010000164.1 GCA_903923915.1 uncultured Bacteroidota bacterium | reverse complement strand
TTTAAATAATGAAAAAAGCATTTATACTTTTCACTATTTGTTTGGCAATAAATGCATTTGGTCAAAAAGTTTTTTCTAATGAAAAAGATTTATTTAATTCAAGAAAAATAACTTTTTATGGCTATGATTTTTCAAATTTTCAATTATCAGACGCGAAAAGAGTAAACCAAGATTTAAAAAAATATCTATTTACATTAAGTGGATTTTTAGACGAGCATTTACCATCAAAAAAGTTGGAGAAATGGATTGATAAAGATAGCATCATTTATAATTATAGCCCAACTATTGTTGTTAATAAAGGAATAAATAGCGAGGCAATTAGTGCTTTTGCTAAACACACAATAAATAAGGATTCGATTCAGTCATTTGTAAATCGATACCAAATTGTAGAAAAAGAAGGTATAGGTTATGTAATCATTTTTGAGTGCTTTGACAATGCTTCCAAGAGTGTTTCCGCATATCAAGTGTTTTTTGATGTCAACACAAAGAAAATTATTACAATAGACTACAATGTATCGAAAGATGGCAATAGTTATAATAGAATATCTGACTGGAATGCAGCTGCTTTTTTAGCATTAAAAAGACTTGCAGACATCTATAAGGATAAGCAAGATAAATATCTAAAAGGAAAAAAATAAAGACATTACTATGTTTGAAAACACATCACGTACAGAACTATCTCAATTAGGCGAGTTTGGCTTAATAAAACATTTAACCGAGCATATTGTAATTAATCATCCAACAACACTTAAAGGTGTAGGCGACGATGCAGCTGTTATTGAACAAACCGGCAAAGTAATTTTACTATCTACCGATATGTTGGTAGAAGGCGTGCATTTTGATTTGACTTATGTGCCTTTAAAACATTTAGGCTACAAAGCTATTGCCGTAAACGTTTCGGATATATGCGCCATGAATGGTGTTGCAAAACAAGTAACCGTAAGCATGGCAGTTTCAAATCGTTTTTCTACAGAAGCTTTAGAAGAGTTATATAGTGGGATGCTAATGGCTTGCGATAATTATAAAGTTGATTTGGTTGGAGGAGATACAACTTCATCGTTAAGTGGATTGGTTTTAAGTATTAGCGTTTTGGGCGAAGCCGAAAAAAATGATGTAGTATATCGTAGTGGTGCGCAAGAAAAAGATTTACTGGTTGTTACCGGGGATTTAGGTGGCGCATATATGGGCTTGCAAATTTTAGAGCGTGAAAAAGCTGTATTTAAAGAAAACCCAAATGCGCAACCAGATTTAGAAGGTAACGATTATATTTTAGAACGTCAGCTTAAACCCGAGGCACGTGTTGATATACATGATGTATTAAAACACTTGGATATTAAACCAACCAGTATGATTGATATTAGCGATGGGCTTGCTTCTGAGATATTGCACATCTGTAATCAATCCAATGTGGGCTGTAATTTATACGAAGAAAAAATTCCGATGGATAGTATGGCAATAAATCGTGCGCATGATTTTAAGCTCGATCCAACCGTTTGTGCTTTAAGTGGTGGCGAAGATTATGAATTGCTGTTTACTATCAATCAAAAAGATTTTGATAAAGTAAAAAACCATCCCGATTTTACTGTTATTGGTCACATGACTGATAAAGCCAGTGGAGCAAATTTAATTGCCCGTTCAGGAAATGCTATACCCCTTACTGCACAAGGCTGGGATGCATTTTTAGGAAAACAAGTAAACTAAAAATATTCAGAATAAATAAAGTAGTAATTTTGTAAAAAATAAATATCATGTCTAAAGGAGTTTTTAAAGTACCTACACCAATAAACGAACCCATAAAAAATTACGCTCCAAAAAGCGCAGAACGTATCGAATTGCAAGCCATGCTTAAGCATTTGCGTTCGCAAGAAATGGATATACCTATGTACATTGGCGGTAAAGAAGTTCGTAGCAATGATAAAGTAAGATTGGCACCTCCACACGACCATAAACATACTTTAGGGCATTTTCATAAGAGCACTAAAGAACACGTAAAACAAGCCATAGATGCAGCTTTAGCGGCAAAAGAAAAATGGGCTAACCTTAGTTGGGAACATCGTGCGAGTATATTTTTAAAAGCAGCTGAATTAATTGCAGGTCCTTACCGTGCTAAATTAAATGCAGCAACTATGTTGGGGCAAAGCAAAAATGCATTTCAGGCTGAGATTGATTCTGCTTGTGAGATTACCGACTTCCTTCGTTTCAATGTTCATTTCATGACTGAAGTTTATAATGAGCAACCTATCTCTGGTCCGGGTGTTTGGAACAGACTTGAGTGGCGTCCTTTAGAAGGATTTATTTACGCATTAACTCCGTTTAATTTTACAGCCATTGCCGGAAATTTACCTACGTCATGCGCTATGATGGGCAATGTTGTGGTTTGGAAGCCAAGTAACACACAGGTTTACGCAGCAAATGTATTAATGGAAATTTTTATAGAAGCCGGTGTACCAGATGGCGTAATTAATTTACTTTATCCAAGTGGCCCGGATGCTGCAGAAATTGTTTTTAACCATAAAGATTTTGCAGGGATACATTTTACAGGAAGTACTGAAGTGTTTCAAAACATTTGGCAAACTATTGGTAACAACATTCATAAATATAAATCGTATCCGCGTATTGTTGGCGAAACAGGTGGGAAAGATTTTATCTTGGCTCATAAATCTGCGCATGCAAACCAAGTGTCTACGGCTATTAGTCGTGGTGCGTTTGAATATCAAGGACAAAAATGTTCTGCTGCATCTCGTGCCTACATTCCTTCTAATTTATGGAATGAAGTAAAAACTTTATTGCAGGCTGATTTAAAATCAATGAAAATGGGCCCTACAGAAGATTTTACTAATTTTATTAATGCCGTTATTGACGAAAAAAGTTTTGACAAACTAACTAAATATATTGACGCAGCTAAAAAAGATTCGACTGTTGAAATTATTGCAGGCGGAAATTACGATAAAAGCAAAGGCTATTTTATTGAACCAACTATTATTGTAGCAAAAGACCCTAAGTATGTTACGATGTGCGAAGAGTTATTTGGGCCTGTACTTACTATACACGTTTATGACGAAAATAAATTCGAAGAGATTTGCGATATAGTTGACTCTACTTCTATTTATGCTTTAACAGGTGCAATCTTAGCACAAGACCGTTATGCTATTGAGTTGGCAACAAAAAAATTAGTAAACAGTGCGGGTAATTTTTACATTAATGATAAATGTACCGGCGCTGTAGTTGGTCAACAGCCCTTTGGCGGTGCACGTGGTAGCGGAACAAACGATAAAGCAGGAGCAAAAATTAATTTGTTACGTTGGGTAACTCCTCGTACAATTAAAGAAACTTTTGTTACATCTGTTGATTACCGTTATGCTTTTTTACAAGCTGACTAATCTTTAATAGATATCTTCGAATAATTATGCGTGGTCATGTTGAACTTGTCGAAACATATGCGATGTCCCGTGCCCATATCCTTCGACAAGCTCAGGATGACTTGCGCTCTTTTGACGTAAAATATTATTTCCTAAGAGGTCTAATCTATCGTTGCAATAACTTTTAACTCAATTGCAATAGGTGTTGGCAGGCAATTAATTTCCAGCGTTGTGCGGCAAGGAGGGTTTTCTTTAAAATATTCTGCCCACAATTTATTGTATGTAGGAAAGTCATCTTTCATGTTGGTAAGATAAACCGTTACATCTACAATTTTATTCCAGTTACTACCAGAGTCTTCTAAAATGTATTTTATGTTACGAAACACACTGTGGCATTGGGCTTCAATATCGTAAGAACTAATTTTACCATTTGTATCTAACTCTACACCGGGTATTTTTTTTGTACCACGCTCGCGCGGACCAACTCCACTTAAGAACAATAAATTACCTACTCTTTTTGCATGCGGATATAATCCAACCGGTTCAGGTGCTTTAGACGATTCTATGCTTTTATTTTCTTCGCTCATAATAAAATTGTTGTGTAGCAAATATAAAATAAAAAGATTAGTGCGCCTGCAATAAAGTTGTTGTGTTATTTTCTTTTTCCCTCTAGTTTTTGTCCGCCTTGAGAAAGAGTAACAGAAGTAATATTTCCTTTTGCATCCTTCATAAACTCTAACTGTGCATCTACTTCTTTATAAAAATAGTTATACTCTCCTTCTGGGTGTATTTCAAGTTTAGATTGGCCTGTAGCCTGGGCAAATAAACCTTTACCATCTGTTGTTATAGTTAATATAAAGCCTGGCATTAATTCATAATCACCTTTCAGTTTTTCGTAAACCTTTTTATTTATAACAACTTCTTTATGTTCAACAGGCAATTCGTATTTATCGCCAAACATAATAGCGCGGGCAATTTTATTAGCCGAAAATGCCATGTAATTATCTACATTTTTCAAAACAACAATACACATATCATCATCCGGAAAACGATTCATTACGGTTGAAAACCCTTGTATGCCTCCTGTATGAAAAATCCATTTATGATTGTTGTAATTATCAATCATCCAGCCATAAGCATACGTATCTTTATAAGGTATAATCATTTTATCTAAGGTAGATTTCTTTACCAATTTTTCGGTGTACCAAGAGCGATCCCACAAATACATGTCTTCAACTGTAGAGTATAGCGCGCCTGCACCTGATGGAATACTCATATCAACATAAGTAGCTTGTTCAAGTGTTCCATTATTATCGGTGTAACCAACGGCCACATTTTTTAATACTTCGCTGTTTGTGTATAAACCTGAATTCTTCATTCCTAAGGATGCAAAAATATTTTCTTTTATAAAATCACCATAGTTTTTACCCGATACTTTTTCAATGATATAAGATAACAGGATGTAACCTGTGTTACTGTATTTAAATTTTTCGCCCGGCGCAAATTCAAGCGGTAATTTTCTTACATAATTGAACTCCTGCATAACTGTATGCGGCAATGTCATAATCGAATCATATATCGGAAGCCCTGTAAAATCAACTATACCAGA
>CAIXZI010000163.1 GCA_903923915.1 uncultured Bacteroidota bacterium | reverse complement strand
GCATAAATGGATAGAACTTTGCAATCTTACTCCACCTAATACCAACATTTATTTATTAGGTGCAAAAGGCGATGAAGTTTTATGTAATGAAATTAAAAACGCATCTACACATAAAAACATTACAGTGCTTTGCGGCAAATTATCTTTGTTAGATTCTTGTGCTTTGATGGATAAGGCAGAAATGAATTATGTAAACGATTCTGCACCGCTACATTTAGCATCATCTGTAAATGCAAATGTTACCGCTTATTTTTGCAGCACTGTAAAAGAGTTTGGTTTTTATCCCTTATCTGATAATTCTAAAACTGTAGAGGCTTTTCCTGCGCCGCCTTGCAGGCCATGTGGTTTACACGGCTATAAAGAATGCCCACTAAAACATTTTAAATGTGGGAATGATATTATTATTGAGGTTTAAAATACTTGCTTCTATATTTTACGTTTAATAAAAATATTTTCTAAAATATTTTTTGACTATTTTTTTAGCAGCAGCCCAATACGCATTATACCCATTAAAAGCCGTGGTGCTAACTTTATAATTTTTTGATTTTAAAAACTCTATCCCATCTTTAGTTAAAAAAGTAGCTGAAACTTTCTTGTCTCCCATGCCCTTATTTGTAATATTGAAAACAATTATAAAATTGGCTTCATCTCTATTTGAAACAATCTTCCAATATCCCCATTCTGTGAGGTACGTATCAAAATATTTTTCTCCCGCCCGAGAAACATCGTCTGGAATTTCGATATATACCCTATTTCCTTTTTTAATTATTTCTGTGAATTCTTCTTTAGATACAGTTCTATTTTGACTGTAAGAATAATTACAAAGTAAAACGCATAAGATTAAATATATTAGTCCTTTTTTCATGGATTTTATTTTTACTAATAAAACATTTGCTTTTAAGTAAACTTGAATTAACAATACCCCTTAACCTTATAAACCAACCAACCCATTATTTCGTGCAATAGCAAGGTGCTTTCTTCAAGTGCGGTTGGGTTGGGTATAAATAAATGATCTAACTCAAATTTACGTGGCCCACTATATCTATCAGCCGGATAAGCATTTATTTTTGTTATGCCAACCTTACCAAAACAACCAATAGCACGCCTTAAATGAAAAGCCGATGTAATAAATAAAACAGAATCTTTTATTTGTAAACTATCTATTAAATGTTTGGTAAAAAGGGCATTTTCTCTGGTGTTGCGAGATTCATTTTCAGTAATAATACTTGAATCTGCATAACCGCATTTTACTAAATATTTTTTTAAAATAGTGGCTTCTTTTTCTTCAGGATGGCTAATACTACCCGAGCCGCTTGTAATAATTATTTTTTCAACCTGATGATTTCCTGCCAAAGGCAATATCTGAAAAAGCCTATCGGCACTGCGCAAAAACTGCGGTTTATCTTGTCGCGCATCGTACCAAGTCATTCCTCCCAACAAAATGGCGTATTTATATTTTTGAGTAGGTTTTAAATCGGGGGTAGTTACTTCCCAGGCCCGCATAGCTTCATCAACCAAAAAAGGGTTAGAAAAAATATATAAAACAATAATGGCTCCAATAACTAACTTTTTCTTACGAATTTTATCTTTGGCAAAAAATGCAATAATACATAAGGCAAACACCCAGGTTAGCGGACTAATTAAAAAAGCAAGTATCTTAGAGAAAATAAAAAACACAGCGTGAAATTAAGAATTAATTACATATTAAACGTGTTGGGTATAGGCTGCTTTATATGGCTGCTAATCTATTCTGAACTTGCTTTATACCTTACAAAAATTTCTTACGGACAAATAAACATTATTATAAACACACAAAAAGTTGCTGATGTTTTAAAAGATGAAAATATTGCCAAAGAAGAAAAACAGAAAATTTTATTGATTGAAGAAATAAAAAAATATTCGGTAGATAGTTTGGGATATAAACCTACCAAAAACTTTACCGCCTACTTCAACCAGCATAATCAGCCCATTTTATGGATTGTTACCGCCTGCAAGCCTTTTAGTTTTGAGGCTTATGAG
>CAIXZI010000162.1 GCA_903923915.1 uncultured Bacteroidota bacterium | reverse complement strand
GAGCACCGCGATTTAGAAAAACTAAATAAATAAACTTGCGTCATTACAACATAACTGTTAAGGGCAAGGTACAAGGTGTTTCGTATCGTTTTGCCACTCTTAATGCTGCTTTAAAATTACATCTTGCCGGTTATGTAAAAAACATGCATAATGGTGATGTATATATAGAAGTAGAAGGCAGTGAAGAAAATATAAATAAACTTATTTCCTGGTGTTATGTTGGTCCGCCAAAAGCGGAGGTTATTGAAGTGCATGCCGAGGAATCAGAAATAAAAGAGTTTCGCAATTTCGAAATCAAAAAATAAATTATCATAAATGACTGCAGAAAATACATCTAAAAAATCGTATCGTTGGGCTGTATTGATGGCCTACTTTGGCGTTGCAGCTATGAGCCAAATATTATGGCTAAATTTTGCTCCATTAGTATCCTTCATACAAAACAAGTATAGCGTTAGCGAAAATGAAGTGTTATCTCTATTGCTTTCTTTTCCTTTGTTGTACGTGTTATTATCTATACACTCTGGCACGTTGATAGATAAAAAAGGGTATCGTTATGTAATTATTTTAGGAAGTGTTATAAGTGCGGTGTTTGCCTGTGTACGTGTATTTGACTATAATTTTTATATGCTTGTTATTGGGCAAGCAGGTATAGCTATTGGGCAACCATACATTGTTAATGGTATTTCTAAATTAGTATCTGATTGGTTTGACAAAGAAGAAAACGCCATGGCAACAGGTATTGGTACCGCAGGTATGCTTATTGGTATGGCAGTTGGTATGGGTGTTACACCTGCTTTAAATGAAAGTATGGGTTTTCATAATACAATGTTAACCTTTGCTATTGTGTCTATTATTTTGACTGTTATTTTTATTGTGTTAGGCAAAGAAAATAATATTGCAAAAGGCAATGCTGTTGTTGGCAGCGCTATGGCCGAAATAAAACTTCTATTAAAAAATAAAAACTTAGTAGTATTATTTGTGCTTTGGTTTTTTGCCTTTGGCGTTTTTAACGGATTAACCACCTGGATTGATAAACTGATTACACCTAATGGGTTTAATGCCGAAGAAGTTGGTTTAGTAGGTGCTGCCTTAATTGGTGGAGGTATTGTAGGTTCTCTTATTATTCCGGTTTTATCAGATAAACTTAGAAACCGTAAACATTTTATTACGATGTGTTGTTTAGCAGCTCTATTAACTATTTATCCCTTATGCACCTTACATTCTATAAATACCGTTTATATATTAGGTGGTTTATTAGGTTTCTTTTTTCTTCCGGGGTATGCGCTTTTATTATCTATGTGCGAAGAAATGGCAGGTAGTGAAAAAGCAGGGGCTGCAACCGGTATTTTTATGATGAGTGGAAATGCAGGTGCCGTAGTAGTTATTGCTCTTATGCCTATTATTAGCGGAAAAGATACTTTATGGACAAAATCAATTTATTTAATGCTGGCATTAATGGTTGTTACTTTAATATTGGTAGTAGGCCCTTTAAAAGAGACATTTCAAAAAAAGAAATAGTTTCAAATACTTTACCCTCCCCTCTCAATTAGAGCCATTTAAAAATAATATTTTATAAGTACCTTTTTACAAATAAAAATCATTGCACGTATTTTTAAGCCTTTGATGTAAAAACAAGTAGGACAAATGCCGTAATTGTTGTTTTAGTAAATAAGATGGGCTAATTAAATTTACAATATACTAACCATAATATTTATTAAAACATGAAAGCGAAAAAGATATTTTTTATTTATGTTATTGTATTGTTGCAATTAACACTTAAAGCTCAAACAACACACACAGTTACATTGCCATCTACGGGTACAAATACCCTTAATGTAACTTGTGTCGTTGGAGATATAATTCTTTTTAAATCAACCGCTCAACCACTTGCTATAAAAATTTTTAGAAACCCTACTCCTAATTATACACTTACTCCAACCGGTACATCAACATCTTATACTGTTACGGCAACTGATACCAGTTACTCTAGTATAGTGTCTTTATCTCCAGTAACTACTTG
>CAIXZI010000161.1 GCA_903923915.1 uncultured Bacteroidota bacterium | reverse complement strand
TTTAAGTAAATAAGATTTAAAATAGCTTTAATAAATTTCAACTTGTATTCAGCAAATTTTATTTCTGATTCCAGCCACTTATTCTCTCTAGTATTTAGCATAAATAAGGTGCTTTCCCCATTTGAGAATTTTAGTTTTTCAGTTTCTACAAGTAACTTACTGTATTTTGATGAACGCTCAGCATTTTGAAGCTGTTCGGCTATAATATCAATTGTTTTTTTTAAGGCATTTATTTTAAAACTCAGTTCATTTGTTTTATTTAGTAATTCTAGGTTATTATTTTGAGAATTGATTTTTGCCAATTTGTATTCATTGGTTGGATTTCTTAAAAATAAAGGAAAAGACAAGTTCAAGCCAAATTTATAATTGTTGTTCGAAAAGTTAGGGTTAATGGAAGAAGTATTATTTGATAAAAAATTGTAGCTAACATTTAATTTAGGCTTTATCGTTTCTTTTTTTAGTCTATTATCTATTTCTAATACTTTTTGCAGCGAACTATACTTTGATAAAATTGGATTTGAAGAAATGTTTTGATAAAGATTTTCTGTTAACAAAGCTTTTGCTTTATTAAAGTACAAATCAAGGCTATCAATGGCAATATAATTTTCATTAAGTAAGGAGGGGCTATTATTTTGCCAGTTAAAAGACGATATTTCATTAATTGTTTTTTGATTATCAATTTGGGCACTTTGAAAATCTAAAAACCTAGTTTGATAGAAAATAGCTGCCTCTATTGTATCTACAGAAGCCTTTTCCCCAATATTTGCAAGTGCTTCTATTCCTATAAGTCTTTGTTTAGCAACTTGCAGAAAGTAATTATTTAACGCCATTTGCTTTAAGCTAAACAACCATTCAAAATAGCATTGCGATGCCTCAAAAAGTAACGTATTTAGTTTAATTCTTTTCTCAGCATCATAATAATTCAAATATTCTTTTGACTTTAATACTTCTGCTCTCTTTTTATCTATTAATAAACCCTGTAAAACACCCACTTCAATTCCTACATAAGGCAACCCATTAGGCGTTGTATTATACTCGGGATTAATATAACTACCTTTACCGTAATCATACCCAAACTTAAAATACTGCGAGGTAAAAATAGGCTGCTTCACTTCGCTATTAAAAGTTGTAAAGTAATTACTTCCATTAAATTGCTTTTGTTCATAATTTCCACTAAGAATTGGGTCGTAGTTTCCTCTTGCGGCTTTATATTGAACATCTGCGTATTTTTTTTCATTTTCTGCTCGTTTAGCTAATGGGTTATTTTGCAATACATTCACTAAAAATGCTTCATAGCTGAGTTGTAAATTGTTTTGTGATTTTCCAATGAGTGAAATCACTACAAGTAATAAAAAGGAGAATCGCTTCATACTATAATTATTTTTTGTTCTTTTTATCTGTATTAGTTTTACTATAAAATTCAGGTGGAAAGCCATTTACTTTTCGCCACAACTCATAAATCAAAGGCACATTATTAAGTAATGCAAAACCTTCTACTCCGCCCCCCAATTGTATTGCTTCAGGCCAAGGCTTACCTATGCTTTTTGCTAATATTCTAAACTTTCCGTTTTCTGATAAAACTCTGTCAAACGCTACTATTTCAGATGAGTAAGTGCCGTAACTTATACCCGGCCAACCAGAGAAAACAAAGGCAGGCCAACCATCAAATTGAAGTTGTATTTTTTGGCCTTTCTTAATTAGAGGCAAATCAACAGGGTTAATATATAATTCAACTGCTTGCTCCGTTTGTTTAGGGACAATGCTGCAAAGTGAAGCTCCATCTTTTATAATTTCACCAATTCCTTGAATATAGGTTTTAGAGATATAACCATCCTGCGGAGAAAGCACATAGTAAAAGCCTTTTCGCATATTATAATTTGCTAATTGATTTTGAAGTTTGGTTAAAGATCCTTCTCCTTCGTATAAAAGAGAGAGTGCTGAAAACTTATCAGATTCGGCTTTCATTAATTTTTCTTGAAAATCCTGCTGCACTGCATTTAAATCAATCTCCGCGTTTAACAATTCGCTTTTTGTTGACATAAACTTATTGCCTGCAGCGGTTTTCTTTGCAAGAGCTTCCTGTAATTTCACTTTTCGATTTTCTACATCTGTTTTTGAAATAACGCCTTTTGATAATAATTCTTCATAACGTTTATACTGTTCTTCTGCCACTTTAAAGTTATTTGAAGAGGCATGAGACTCTATGCTATCCGTTAAAATTTTCATTTTAGCTTGAATGATTTTATTTCGAGCTTGCTCCATTTTTAGAAGCAAAGACTTGTTAAGAGCATCTATTTGCGAATTAACAGACTCAATCTTGTATTCATAAGATTCTAATGTTGTTTCTTTTGATTTTATAATCTTTTCTGAACGACTAATCAATTGGGGGTCAACATATTCATCTTTAATTTCTGATATAAATGCAATGGTATCATTTTTATGAACCAAATCGCCTTCCTTAATAAACCATTTTTCAACTCTTCCCGCAATTCTCGATGTAATATCTTGTGGTCTGTTTTGTGGATTTAAGGTTGTTACTTTTCCTACAGACTGAATGTTTTGTGTCCAAGGCATAAACAATATGATAAAACCAGAAAAGAATAAGGCAAACAGTAAATAGTTAAT
>CAIXZI010000160.1 GCA_903923915.1 uncultured Bacteroidota bacterium | reverse complement strand
ATCTTTTTTATTAGCTTCATCTTCTACTTTTAGCACTTCATTTTTAAAGAATTTTTTAGGGAAAGTTGGATTTATTTCATACCCGGATAAGACTGCATTATTGTATCCATCACCTTTAATACCTAAAAATTTGAAATGAAAACTAAAGTTTAAATTGATAGGCATCCAGATACTATCTCCTATAATTGGTGCGTGTAATTGTTTTACATGCAAGGTATCTACAAAATCTATTTTGGCATCTTTAGTTAAATACATATCTACACTGTGTATGCGCCAGGTGTTTTCCTGTATATAAATAATTCCATGAAAACATGGGTCTGTCTTACGTTTTGGAAGCACTTCAATTTTATTAATCATCTTTCCATCTTCAAATGAGGTGCCTAATAAGTGATACCGATAAGATAAAAAAGCATTTTCGTTTATAGGAGATATAAAAGGGCGATCGCTTAACCCATCAATAGTAACTAAGTTTTCATAAAAATTAAATTTCATATCGCTTAGTTGATTAAAGCTAAAACCCTGGTTGTTACCACTTACTTTACTAGAGAACATAATTTCTTTTTCATCGTCGGGTTTTCTGAAATGATATTTACTCTCACTTTCAGATAAATAAATAACGCCAAGCATAGATGAATCAAATTTTTCTCCACTAACAGAAATTAATTTAGTCATAGCTTTTGAAACTTCTTTTAATCGCTGTAAACTTTTTATATAGGCAGTACAGGTATATGAGCTCACCTGCTTTAAATAATACTTGCGTTTTTTTATTGCCTGCCTAATTACCGCGTATGCAGGGTCTTCACCTAATGTAACCGTAACTTCTTTTAATTGATAACTATCATCAGCCAGCACAGCATCTAGTTTTGTATCAACACTTATGGTAATTGTTTTTGTTTCTTTTTTATAACCTATGTATTGAAAAATAACATCATACGTACCTGCTTGTACTTTAATATTATAAAAACCATCTGCATTACTGTTTGTGCCAATGGTAGTGCCTTTTATAAGAACAGAAGCAAAGGGCATGGCATTTTTTTTGCTGTCAGATATTTTACCCGATAGGGTAAATGTTTGCGAAAAAATGTAATTTGATAAAAAATAAAATAAAATAAGATGCAGCTTTTTCATAAATGCTAAATTAGTTAATGGACTGTAATGTAAAACAAAAAGTTGTTCCTTTATTAGTTTCGCTTTCAAACCAAATAGAACCGTTATGGTGTTCTATAATTCTTTTACACATAGCCAAACCCAAACCTGTACCATACGATTTAGTTGAAAAGTTTGGTTGAAATATTTTTTGTTTTACCTCTTCATTAATTCCGGTTCCGTTATCGCTTACACACACCATATAATCTTCGTCATCTTTTACAAGTGATAAAATAATTTCTCCTCGTTTATCATCTTCAATAGCCTGAATGGCATTGTTTACAAGGTTATTCAACACTCGTAACAATTGGTCTTTATCTGCATTTACAAAAGCAACGCTTATTTCTGTATTAAATTGTATGTCAATTTTATTATTTGGTTGATACAGCGGTAATGTATTTTTTATAAACGAAACTAAATTAATACGTTCAAAATTTGGAGCAGGCAACTGGGCAAAATTACTGAACTCAGTTGCTATGTGTGCAAGGGCATCAATTTGTTCTAATAATATTGGGATAATTTTTTGTCCTTGTTTATATGCTTCTTCAGGTTGTGTTTGCATTAAACGTTCAACGTGTTGAATGCTTAATTTCATGGGCGTTAATGGGTTTTTAATTTCATGCGCAACCTGTCGCGCCATTTCCTTCCATGCACCTTCACGCTCTGATTTTGAAAGTTGTTCGGCACTTTGATGAAGTTTAATTAACATACTATTATAAGATGAAATCAACAAACCAATTTCATCTGTTTTATTATAATCTATAGGTTCATTATTTTCTTGCAGCGTTACTTTTTTAATTTGAGTTTGCAGTTTTTGTAAAGGGCGGGTAAGCCAGTTAGAAAGTAAAGCAGCTGCTATACTAATTAGCATAAAAGACAACACATAAATATTAAACAAGGCAGACAGGTAATTGAATAATTGCGCCTGTATTTGATTTTGCTTAGAAAAATAAGGCATATTTAGAATGGCTAAATTGTGGTTGTTACCATTACTTAAATTTCGGTATGCCGAGTAAAAATTTAACCTCCCAATATTCTCGTTATATACTTCCTTCTCTGTTTTATTATTTAACTGGTTGGCATATACAAGCGGGTTTATTTTTTTAGAAATAATACCTTCGTCAAATAATTTCGGGAGTCCTGCGGTATAATATTCTCCATTGCTATTAAATAAATTAATATCGCTTTTAAACAAGGCAGATGCCTGTCGTAATAAGTATGCCGTGTATTCTTTATTGTTTGCAGATAAGGTATCATAGGCCGTCAATTGATTACTTAAATACGAACTAACAGTTTGTATTTTTTCTTTAATACCATCAATATTTTGAGCTTCTGTTTGTTCTTTTGCTAATACAAAAGCACTAAGGGCAACAGGTACAAATAACAATAAAACCGCCATACTTACATAGTGCTGAATTTTTATTGCTAATGAGTTTTCTCTTTTGTAAATAAAAATAGCAAGGATGCTAAATAGTAAAAATACGGTGCTACCGGCCAAAAATAAAAAACTAATGGTAGCCGATAAATCATTTAAGTACGTATAGTTTTTAGATACAATAACAGTAGAAGTTGCATTTGGTGCATATACAAAGTGGTTATAATTGTTTTCGTTATAAGCACTTACTTTTCTAACTTCATCACTTATGGTCATAGAATATTCATACGGACCTTGCTTTTCTTGCAACTGATTGTTGCGGTACACAGCATACGAATATTCTGTATTTAGGTTTGTAGAAGATTGGTTGAGTAACAAATCAGGAAACCCTCTATGATCAGGGGTGTTTTTAGATTCTACTACAACGTATAATTGATATGGTTTATGCGCAAAGGGCAATGATTGTTTGTACAAATAATAGGTTTTGTCTTTTAATAAATAATTAAAATAAAGTCCACCGCAATCAGTAGGCTTTAATTTTGATATAATCATTTCATCAAAATAAGTATTGTTGTTATACAAATGTATAGCCTGAGGCACAAGCGAGTTACAGGCAGAATCAAACAAACAGACTGAAATATGATAACGTTCCCAATAACCCATAAAATATTTTCGCAAAATATACTGCTCTGGGTTTAATGCATTCTTATCTTTTTTTGCAATTGTTTTTTGCAATTCTTTATCTGTTAATAAGCTTGTTGTTATTCCTGTAAAAAGATTTTCTACTACCACATCTTTAGGGTTAACCAAATCTTGTGCTAATTCTAAGCGTTGTTTATAATCAGTTCTACTTTTCAATCCAATGGTTAAGTAGGCTCCAAAAAAAGAGATAATTAAACAAATCAAAATACCGTATAAAAATTTATTGGTTGTTATTTTTTGCTTAGAAATAACAACAAGCATAAAAAATAATCCGGGCCAGATAGCTGTAAGTACATCATATTGAGCGTTTATATGATGTAAGCAAGTATTTATGAT
>CAIXZI010000159.1 GCA_903923915.1 uncultured Bacteroidota bacterium | reverse complement strand
CCGGAATATAATACACTGTTTTAAAGCCTTTTTCAAACCAAACTTGTGCTTGCTTTTTTGAGATGCCTGAGAATTCAAATATGTTATTGGTAGGCTCATGTTTCCAACAAGTGCCATAAAAATCGCATTGATAGGGCGTAAAACATTTCTCACCTATATCAACTTTAGGCAACACGTTTTTATCTAACACATTTTTTGCCTGCTGTATATGGTATTTTATAAACTCAGCATTTTTTTCGGCATCTGTTTTTACGGATTTTATTTTAAACAAAGCTTGCACATCTAACTCATCTTGCAAAACATATTGCGAGTTCATGGTAACTAAATAAAAATCTTCTAAAGGCAAACAGTTACTAATTACATAATACTGAAGCGCAGCATCCATAACATACGCAGCACTTATTTTTAAAGAACTTTTAACTTCGTAAGCATACCACTTACCATTTTCATTTACTAAAATATCAAGTGCCACAAGCACGCCATCAAATAAAAAAGCGGCTTCGTAAATAACTTTTTGTCCTTGCTCAATTAACTCTTTTGTTTTTTGTACCGCATCATTAAATTTAGATATATGAGTTGGACTAACATCCACACCTCCCGGAAATAAACTTTGTGCAAGTACACCAACCTTATGCCCACGATTAAAAACAGCTTGTTTTTCTTTTGGTAATGGGTCTTTTAAGTTGTAATGATTTTTATAAAGAAAAAAGGCCTTTGTGCATTGTACCGATTTTAAAAAAGAAGTTTTACTAAGAATATGTTTGTCGCTCACAAAAAGTATAATTACGGAGTAACCGGGGTAACAACAGGTTTATCAACTTTTGCAAACGAGTTTATATTGGTAGAAAGCGTTAGGCTGTTCATAGAATATACCGGACTAACTTGTGAATAGGAATAGCTAAAATGAAATTTAGAAATTTTAAACCCTAAACCGCCTGAAAAGCCTGCTATGCCTTGCTTATCAGTTAAAGAAAGTTCTTTACGCATTTTGTAATTAAAGCCAAGACGTATAAAAAAGTTTTTAGTAATTACAATTTCGGTAGCTACAATAAAATGCCTACCGGCTTTATCCATTAATTTTCTTAGTGGATGTTGTTTAATAGGTTCCTTGGTAAATGGGTCAACTGTTGCCGGTGGGTTGTTTGGGTTGGTATAAGTTAAATCCCAACGATTTAAATAATCGTAAGTTAAAATAAACCTAAAAGGAGCATGTTTAAATTTTTTAGATGCGCCTAACAAAATATTAAACGGTAATTTTTCGTGCGGCCCTCCTACGGTGTATGTTTTCCATTCTCTACCAACATTTTGTATAACAGCAGATAGTGTAAATAATTTAGATGCTTTATTATATGTAATACCAAAATCTAAGGCATTACCAACAGAAGAGTATTGCCCGTATTTAGAATATAAAGTTTTTAATGTAACACCGTAACTTAATAAAGAATCTTTATCATAGGTGTACATTAAACTTAAATTATAATCGTTGGCCTTAAATGTACTTAACTGATTGCCATACTCATCGCGCTCACTAATGCTGCCATAACCAACATCTTGCAGACCAACGGCAAAATGCCCAATGTTTTTAAAACTATGTCCGTAGGCTAAGTAGCCATAATTTATAGCGCCTAAAAAATTGATATAACTACCCGATAAAGCATTATTTGTTTTAGAAGAAAGCAATGCCGGGTTTTGAAACGCCGTATTAATATCATCATCTTTTAAAGCGATGGAACTACCCCCTAAAGCTGCAGTACGAGCCGGTATTGGAAGATTTAAGTATGAATAAGATGCTAAACCACCCACTTGCGCAAAGGATTTTCCGAAAGAAATAACTAAGATAAAAATTAGTATGGCTTTTTTCATTTGCATTAGAAACGAAAGATAAATAAAATTATTGTGTTATTGGTTAAACACATTTTTCTTTACCCAGGTTTTGCCCCACTCTTCTTTATCGGAATCTGCCCATAGTGCAGGAAAGAATATACGTTTTTGAAAACGAGGAGGCAAGTATTTTTGCCAGTTAGTACCGCCTGTAGCAGCAATATCTTCCGGATTTTTGTGCAAGTATGCCACAGCTGTTTTGTAGTGCGCTAAAGGCCAATTAACATTTACATTTACGTCTAAATGCTTAAAAGCAGCTACTAATTTCTCGTTTTTTTGATCAGCTTCAGGCAATTGTTTGTAGAGCATCCAAACATTTTTGCTTTTATATTCTTTTGCTAAAGCAATTATTTGTTCGGCATATTTTTCTTCAAACTGTTTTAAGGTTAATGTTTTTTTACCAGTAGCCAATTCAGTAGCGCCTTCTTTCCAGTAAATGAGCTCAAACATTTGTTCAAATTCTGCGTCTGTTGGTACTTCTGCAAATTTACCACGATAATCTTTGTGCATAATATTGGTGAAAGGCGTAGTATATACCTCAATCATTCTATACTGTGCGCTTTGAAAACCACTGGCAGGCAATAAACTCATTCTAAATTTCAAGAATTGTTCTTTCTCCATACCTTCGCTCATAATATCAAAACTAAGTACAAGTGCATCAAAGTACCTATTGATGCGGGTTACACGGGCAAGTAAAAAATCGGCAGTTAAAGCCGTATGATTACAAATTTGTTTATACTCGTGTATGCAAAGTTTAAAATACAGTTCAGTAATTTGATGATACATGATAAAAATTTCTTCATCAGGTATTTTAGTTAACGGACTTTGCAAAGAAAGCAAGGTATCTAAATGTATGTAATTCCAGTAGGTTAAAAAATCGGCGTGCAACAAACCTTCTAAGTAAGAGTTTAAATCTTGCCCCATAGAAGCGTACTTTGCGTCCAGTAATTTTATTTTTTCAATTATTTCGGGTTTCAATTCCATATTTGATGTAATTTTAATCCGATAAATATAAGGCTTATTTATTGTTTGCCTATACTCTAAAAAAATAGTTTAGACCTAAGCCTAAAGAATAAAAGTACCCATTAACAGACCCTGAATTTACGCGGAGTACAGACATCCTATAAATAGGAAAAATGCGGAAGTTAGATTTTTTAAAAGCAATATCTATTCCTGCACCAAACTGACCCTGTAGATTTACTCTATTATAACCGGAGTTAGAATTTATTGAAGAATTTGTTATTTGATGCCCATCTGAAAAAGTTTCATGGGCAATATTTCTTTCATATAAAAAAATATTGGTAGATATACCCGTTGTAATAAATGGAGCTATTTTTTTTCTGGTAAAGTAAATATCCAAACGAAGAGGTATGTCTAAATAAGCATCGTTATATTTAATAGACATTTTTGATATACCCGGATAATTGTTATATACAAAACCTCTTCTTGGTTGAGATGAGCTATAAGTTAAATCTTGGTTCTTTGTTTGTTCTCCTTTTATGCTGTATTGCACACCAAGACTAAAATTAAACCATTTATTAATTTTATAGGAAGCCTCTATACCAACAGTATAGGCGAATTTTGGAATTTCATAGCTGTTTCTTAAGTCGGCAATAGTTTTATTAAACCCAGTATTATTGGGTAAAATTCTGTAAGAATAATCTGGTGAGGCAAATGCGCCAACGTAAAATCTCTTTTGCTTCAATGTATCTTGTGCAATTAAAAAACAGGTTAACAGAATTAGAGTGGCACTTAAAAGTATTTTCTTCATAAAGAGTACAAAAGTTTAAAACTATAAATTTATTGCTCAACGCAAGCAACTTTATTATATTGTTGTTGGTATTTAAAAAACCTATTACTTTGTTATTTGTAAGATGAACAATTTTAATCAATACATGCAACGTTGTTTAACCTTAGCTGCAAAAGGGCTGGGCAGTGTGGCTCCTAACCCCATGGTTGGCTGTGTTATTGTGCATAATGGTGTTATAATTGGCGAAGGTTATCATCAAAAATATGGTGAGGCACATGCTGAAGTTAATGCTATTGCCAGTGTTAGTGATAAAAGTCTTTTAGCAGATAGCACGGCGTATGTTAGTTTAGAGCCTTGTTCTCATTACGGAAAAACACCACCTTGCAGCGATTTATTAATTGCACACAACGTAAAACGTGTGATGGTTGGTTGTTTAGATACTAACCCTTTAGTAGCAGGCAAGGGTATTGATAAGCTGCGAAATGCAGGCATAGAGGTAATTACAGGCCTTTTAGAAAATGAAGCGCGCGAACTGAATAAACGTTTTTTTACTTACCATGAAAAAAAACGACCCTACATTATTTTGAAATGGGCACAAACTAAAGATGGATTTATTTCTAAACTTCATCCTTTTACTAAAGAAGAAAACTGGATTACTAATGATGAAAGTAAAAAATTAGTTCATACGTGGAGGGCGCAAGAGCAAGCTATAATGGTTGGCACAACTACTGCCTTGCTTGATAATCCTGCTTTAACCGTACGTTTAGTAAAAGGTAAAAATCCTACCAGAATTTTAATTGACAAAGATTTAAAAGTTCCTGCTTCAAATGCAATTTTTTCGAACAAAGCGCAAACTATTGTGTTTACTGAAAATATACCTCCCATATATTTCGACAAGCTCAATATGACGGCGCGCAGTCAGTCTCAGCCTATCGAAGACTTTGCAGAGCAAGCTAAAAACAATATTAGCTATCATCAATTAAATTTTACAGAAGATATTACAATTCAAATTTTAGATTATTTATACGATAAAAAAATTACTTCACTAATTATTGAAGGGGGTGCACATACACTGCAAAGCTTTATTGATAAAGGCTTGTGGGATGAAGCTAGAGTTTTTACCGGAAACAACTATTTTAAAAATGGTATTAAAGCTCCAATTATAACTTCTGCTACATCATCAGTTCAAATGATTGGAAATGATGAGTTACGTATTTTTACTCGATAGATTTTCGGTTAAATAAAGTGTAACCAAAATGCGCTAAAAAAGTAAAAGGTTGCAACTCGCCATGATAATAATTTACCGATAAACTAAGTGGGCCTAATGCCGTATGATATACAAGTGCAGCCATACCCACGTAATACCTATCAGCAAAAGCTTTACCTAAACTTGGAGCGGAGGTTACATTGTTATTTATAGCCTGATAAGGCTGAAAAACATAGGCTTCAATTCTTATATCTAATTTTTTTATTGGATTAAAAATCATTTTTCCACCGCCGGCAGCATATTTATAGGATCTAAAATTAGGAAGAAACAACGTTTTACTCTCTGGCGTAGGCATAAATGCAGGTGCAGAAAGAACAGAAGAGGTATAATTTAAAAACAAGTCTTGAGAAGAATAAACACCTTCTGCTAAAATACCTACTTTAAAAAATTTAAAAGGCTTTAAGTAGCCATCCAATTTTAGTTTAAATACCGTCCATTCATGCGGTATATTATTTTCTTTTATTTCATGCGTGGTGGTGCCAGGTATCAAGCTTTCTAAGCCATTTATATATTTTGCTTTAAAGTTTAAATAACCGCCTTCTGACGCATATAGTTTTCGGTTTAGCGTGTTATATTCATATTCGATATTTCCATAAGCAAACTGAAAGTTAGTTTGATCGGCTGTATCTTTTGTACTAAATGTATTTGTTTGATAATAGATGTTTGCAAGCTGGGCAACTCCTCCTCCAATAATTGCCTTTGCCCTATTTCCTACCGGAATACCCACATTTAACTCTCCATATCGATCGTTTTGAGTTAAATAGGCAGGTTTTTCAAAGTTATAAAACAGGGTGCTGCTTCTGTAATAATCCCATCTAGAAAAACAAACCAAAGGCTCAATATATACCGGAAGTCTAGAAGGAAAATCAAAGCGTATTTTGCCTAAGCCGGATGTATTAAGCCTTCCAAAATAACCATTACCATAAATTGACATAGCAATTTTTGAGAAGTAATTATACTGTATAGATACAAAGCCGGTACTAATAGGTCGGGTAGATATATTACCGCCAAATTGTAAAAACAAATCTTTTTCGCGCTTTATTTTTAAGTTTAATTTATACTTGCCCGTTTGTGGATTAAGCGTTAATGTTGGAAATATAGAGCGTATTTTATTATCTTCTGATAACCTGAAATAGGTCTTCTTTATAGTTTCTAAACTAAATTGCTTTTTAGGATTACCCATTAAATGCTTTACATAAAATTGCTGTTTTTTATTCAACCCTTCTATATTAATTTCTTCAATAATAGTTTCTTCGGTAAATTTTGATTTAAATTTTTTTCGTTTTTTATCTATTTCTTCTTTAGTAACTGTTGATGAAATATTTTTACGGATAGAATCTATTTGTCGTATAGTAGCCACATAGCCGCTATCTATAAGCTTTTTGCAGGCATTAAAATTAAAAGTACCCACATCACTCCAGGATTTTATGATGATGCCGGCTTTGTTTTGTAAACTAAAATCGGGGTTATTAATAAGCATGCTACGTAGTTGTGCATATAAATTTTCTTCATCTACCTTTGGGTTTGCACTGGTAACTACAGAACCAATGATGTAATCAGGATTAAAATCTTTGGTCATTACATCTACCGGAAAATTATTGTAAAGCCCACCGTCAAACAATATTTTTCCATCTACATTAATAGGTTTTAAATAGAGCGGGTAAGTCATAGAAGCCCGAATAGCTTGATTTAAATCGCCTTTTTTAAATACTACCGATTTTTTATTTTCAATATCAGAGGCAACGCATCTAAACGGAATAAGTAAGCTATCAAAGTTATAAACGGATGCTGCTGAAGAGTTTGAGAAAAAATTAACCATTTCAAAATCTATAGGAACCGAGTTGATTACGTTGGTGGGTATATTGGTAACTAAAGATGAGTCTAATGAAACCTTTAACGTAATCCAAGAAGCATCATCTTCTTTTTTAAAGAAATAGTATTGATATTTTTTTTCGAGATTTCCTCGGGTAAGATTTATAAATCGATCGGAAGTAACCATTTTTTCAATTTCTTCTACGCTGTAACCCGATGCGTAAAGGCCGCCAATTAAAGCGCCAATAGATGTGCCGGTTATGTAATCAATAGGTATGTTGTTTTCTTCGAGCGCCTTTAATACACCCACATGACAAGCACCTCCTGCACCACCACCACTAAGCACTACCCCTATTTTTTGAGCACACGCATTTTGATTAAATAATGTAAGCGTACTTAAAATAAAAAAAAGTATTGTATATGTATGCCGCACGCTCTATTGCTATGTATTAGGCAAAGATAAATATTAAAAAATTACACTTCATAAAATAAAAAACCCACCTTTTGGGTGGGTTTAAATTAATGTTGGTATCAACTAAAAATGCCACATATCATGTTCGTACAAGAAAATATCATTTTTAATTTTATCAGACTCAAGTAAAGCATCAATACCTTTTGTGTATTCGCTAATTCTTCGGTCATACACGTTTGATTCTTTTTCTATAGTGCTGTTAAATAAACGTTTCCAAAAGATGTCATCGTAGGTTCTGCGTTCAGCATCGTTCTTAGTGTTATAAACTTCATGCTTTGCAAAATACGGGCGGCAAGCAGGAAAATAAACCCAAAACTGAGTGATAGGCAATTGTTTATCTTCATCAAAAGTTTCTATTCCAAGCCCTATTATTCTAACTTCTAAAACAGATTTTTGTTTATCAAAAAACCAATCTTCTTTCAGTTTAAGCTGTCTAAAGCCTAAATACATCCACACGGAATCAGCAGGAGGTAGAATTTTAATTCTTACTTCATTACCATCTTTATCAAAAGAAACGTTATCGGTAGAATCGCCTTGCTTACGTAATTTTGCTTTAATATCATTTGGTCTTAACGGGCTTAAGAATTCATCATCACCAAAGGCAATAATCTCATCTGTCATGATATATTTTGTAATTACCTGTAAGAAAGAGATTCTACTTGTTACAAATTCTGTAGGGTAATAAAGCGGTTGATTTATTTTCTCACGCATATCAATACTTCTCCAAATTCTTTTTGTCCACTGTACATCAGCTTCGCGTAAAAAAGTATAAGGAATAAAGCGCCTGTTTGTTGAGTTTTCTTTGGTATAAATACCATCCGCATAATCACCAGGTTGAAAAACACCGCCAGGAGCAGTTTGCGAAAATAAACTTACCGACATAGTCAGTAAAAAAGCGATTATAAGCGATGCGTTTTTCATATTAAAAGATTTAATTACGATTTAACTTTTATAACAACACCAGGGATATTGCTAGAAATTTTTCCGTCTGGGCCTTTTACTTTAATTCCATCAATAAAAATTTTACTTCCTATTCCTGCGCCGCTTAAAATTGCTTTTGCATCAGCACTTAAAGCGTTTCCTTGGCAAGATGCAATTTTTGTTTGCCCTTTTATACTACCGGTAATTTCAAAGCTAAGTACCACAAAGTTTGCTTTAAAATCAAAGCCCGGTGCAGTAGCACCCACACCACCAATGGTAGATAACTGGCTTTTTTTCATATCAATAGTTCCGGTTTGTCCACCAACGGTTGCTACTGGAGGCGGTAACGGTTTTACACGGAATTTTTTAGAACCTTGTGATTTTGCAGGACCACTTGGGCTTTTTGAAGATACGTTTACAACACACTCACCTGGCGTTGTAAAATTAAATTCATAAGCACCAGCACCTTTTGGTGTAGATCTAACACCACCACCAGCTGGACTTACAATTAAATCAGTTGGAGAAACACCTGCTGCAGAAACTGAAACCGGATTTGGAACGCCAACATAAAATACATTCATTTGCTCTGCAGATACAGCAACAGAAGGTGCCGCAACCATATAACTTGTTTCGAAAGAATAAAATTTATACTCGCCAGTAGGCTGTTTAAATTTAATTACGGCTTTATATTTTTGTTCTCCTTGCCCTTGTGTACCAGCAACATATTTACCAGTTCCATCAGGTGATAATTCAACCGGAGTTCCACCTGTAATAGTTCCTTTTATAGAGTCGTAAGAAGTAGGGTTAACTACAATCTCCATATTTTCTTTTTTGAAATCTGAAGAAGATGCTGCAATGAATATATCAGCTTCGTATTTTTGACCTGATTGGATGTAGCTTGAAGGAGCAACAACTTTTGCAGCTAATTTATCAAACTTAACCATTACTTTTCCTGCTGCGCCCGAGAAGTTAGAAACAATCTCTGCTTCTACGTTTTTTAAATCGGCTTGCATTTTAGTAAGGTTAGTAATAGTACCGGCTAATGGTAAGTGATAGAAATTTGAAATCTCCCAAGTAACAGGCACGCCGTCTTCTTTTTCATCCGGATCAGTAGGTTTAATTGTTTCAATTTTCTTTTTTAAACTTTCATAATCACTTTGAAGAAAACGAGTTTCCTTCTTTTTTTGCATGTCGTCAATCATTTTAATCAACTTATCATGCACTTCAGTAATTTTAGTTTTTAATTCTACTGCCGAAAACTCACCAGATTTAGGATTTCTTTCGTCGTCACCAATTAATAAGTGAGTTGGAATATCGTAATTATCTTTTGCATCTACGTAACGTAAGCGCAAAGTATCGCCACCGGGATTTTTATCGGTATGTGCAATAAGTTCATGCTTTAATTTATCAATATAATCAAAAAGCTCAGTTGTCATCTTTTCTGCTTCAATAGCTTTT
>CAIXZI010000158.1 GCA_903923915.1 uncultured Bacteroidota bacterium | reverse complement strand
TAAAATACGCGTTCGTTACGGAGAAACCGACCGCATGGGATATGCCTATTATGGTAACTATGCACAATACTACGAAGTAGCCCGTGTAGAAGCCCTGCGCAAAATTGGCTTTAGCTATAAAGAAATTGAAGACAAAGGTATTTTATTACCTGTGCTTGATTTTAACATACAATACAAAAAACCTGCTTTTTATGATGATGAGCTAACCCTTGTTACCACTATAAAAGAATTACCGGGTGTTCGCATAACTTTTCATTACGAATGTTTTAACGAACAAAAAGAGTTGCTTAATACAGGCATGGTTACACTTGTTTTTGTAGATAAAGAACGTAATAAACCCTGCATGCCACCCGATTGGTTTATGGAGGGAGTAGAAAAATATTTTGACAATTAGTTAGATTAAAGCATGAGAAAATTATTTTACATATTATTAATATCTCAATTCTCAATACTTATATCTAATGCCTGTTTTGCGCAAGATAAAGGCCGATATAGTTTTAATGTAGATAATTTTCCGGATGTGTATGGTGGAAGAACTGAGCTTAAACGTTATTTAAATGATCATTTGGTTTATCCAACCGACGATTTTAAAAATAAAAAAGAAGGGACCGTATTATTAACTTTTGTGGTTACTAAAGAAGGTAGAAGCACAAATATAGAAGTGGCTAAACCCGTTACAAATGCTATTAACAAAGAGGCTGTAAGGCTTTTAAAATTGATAGATTGGATACCCTCACACAAAGAAGGAAATGTAGTGGATGTAAAATTTAGCCTTGAAATTCCGTTTTCGGTTTCTAAATATAAAAAAACAATAAAAGAGCGTGGTTTTGATAAGCCATTATATACTGATTTACCTACCGACACATCTTTAAATGTGTATGAAACCGCAGAACAATCTCCTATATTTAATAACCCCGAAAAAACATTTACAGATTTTATTTATTCAACCTTAGAATACCCTGATGTGGCGGCTCGCCAAAACATTGAAGGAAATATAAAGCTAACTTTTGTGGTAGAGCCCGATGGTATGGTATCTAACATTAAAATAATTGGTGATGGTGTGGGCGGTGGTTGCAATGATGAAGCTATACGCGTAATAGGTTTAACTAAATATACCCCGGCCATTCGCGATAAAAAATATGTGCGTTATCGCATGAGTTTTACCATGAACTTCTCGCTTAAAAATAATTTTAAAGATAACAGCAATGGTAGTCAGCGTTCTTGGGGGCAATAAACCTTGTTTATTTGCCCTTATAAAAACGCTCCTTTGCTGGTTTTATGCCCAACCAACATCTGGATCTATTTCTTCTAAAGGCTTATCCGGTTTTTTTTCTCCAGTCTGACCATCGGGAGGAGTGTTATTATCAGGCGGAGGAGATGATGTATTATTATTGCCCGTACCCGATGTTTGGCCTTGAGGCGATGGATTATTAGTGCCTGAACCAGGTGTTTGACCTTGAGATGAAGGATCAGGGTTTGCAGGTGAATTAGTAGCTGCAGAATTTGCTCTTGTTGCCCACCAATTGGCAAGCGCATCTAAAAGACTGGCTTGGTGCGCATCAGTCGCTGCTGCCTGAGCATGAAGCAATGCATCATGAGCTGCAATATTAGCAGTTTCGGCATTATCACGAGCCTCTTGAGCCGTTTGAGCATCAATTTGCCCGTTGGCATATTTATTTAAAGCATCAGCATAAGCCGCATTTGCTGCCGAAGCATTGCGAAAAGCCGCTGCTGCCGCTGTAAATGCATTTGCCACATTAGCAGCAGATGTTTGT
>CAIXZI010000157.1 GCA_903923915.1 uncultured Bacteroidota bacterium | reverse complement strand
TACCCTAATCACATGGTGCAACTCAGCAAAGGCGATACTTTTTACCTTTTTACGGATGGATATGCCGATCAGTTTGGTGGCGAGAAAGGAAAAAAATTAAAATATAAAACCATGAAAGATTTATTGGTGAAAAATGCCAATGAAAGTATGGAACAACAAAAACAAATTCTGTTGGAATACTTTAATACATGGAAAGGCAGTTACGAGCAAACAGATGATGTATGTATAATTGGAATTAATATTTTCTAACATGAATAGCCGTTATTTTTTTAAAGCAAGTTTAATCAGTTTTATGTTTTTTTGCTTTATTCATGTTAAAAGCCAGAGCATAATAGCCTATAACGATAACCGTGGCTATTTTAATGTATTTGATAATGGGGTTACAACAACGATAGAATACCAAGCCCCACAATCGTTTCAGGTAGGTGGCAATTGCGTAGCTTATGTAGATTTTTATAACAACTTAAAAGTTTATTACAAAGGCGAGGTTACAACCTTGTATGATGGCATTCCTACAAAATACCAGGCAACACATAGCTTACTGGTTTTTAATGTGGGTGGCATTATAAAAGTGTTTGATAAAGGTAAAGTTACTACACTTTCTACCTGGACAACCAATTATCAAGTAGCAGATAGCTTAGTGGCTTTTATCGATCAAACAACCGGCGCGTTTAAAGTGTATTACAAAGGCGGCTTTCAAACCATCGAAGATTTTCATCAAACACAAATGATATTAGAGTACCAAGCCAGCAATAATACCATGGCTTACCTTACTTACTTGCGCGAGTTTAAAATATTTTGGAACGGCAATGGCTACAATCTTTTTAAGCTGGCTAATAACTCCTCGCAAATACAATATCAAACCGGCAGTAACATTGTAAGTTTTACCAGCAATAATATTTTAGGTTTAACGGTTTTTTATAAAGGCAATATCTTTAATGTATCTAATAAACAAGTTACCGATTTTCAAACCGGCGATGATATGGTAGCCTATACCGATGCAGGCGGCATGCATGTTTTTTATGCCGGCAAAAATTATGATTTAAATGGCTTTGCCCCCGATTTCTATCAGGTAGCAGATAGTATGCTCATCTCTTATATGCCTGGCTACTTCTCGGTTTTTAATAAAGGCAAATCATCTGTATTGGCTAATTTTTTACCCAGCGAATATGCCATAGATAATAATACCTTAACCTATGTAGATTTGCAAGGCGGCTTAAATGCTTTTTATAATGATGAAAGCTACCAGCTCTCTACCTTTGATAAACTAATTGGTTTTAAATTAACCGGCAATGCTGTTTGGTATAGCACCGCTACCGTTTACAACAAAGTGTTTTTACGAGGTAAAACTTACTGACGGGGCTGAACTATCAAAGAATTTTGTATAAAACAACTCTTTTTGTTTACCACCGTCGCCCGACTGCCGCATAAGCCGTTGTTAGCGGTTCGTTGTTTTTTCGTCATTCAGTTTTCCCCTTGAAAGTCATATAAATTGCCATTGCATGTCCGTGTCCTAATTCAAATTCGTCCTTAAGCCAATTTGTTATTTCGGTCGCTTTAACTGTTTTTACCAGTTCTCCCTTTTTTAAAAAACCTTTTTTCTCTGCGAGTTTCTTAAAGTCGGCAGGAGTTTTACCTGTTTTCTTTTTGATGTTGTCTATATATGCTTGAAATGACATTGTTTATTGTTTTTTGAGTGAATAAATATTTTTTATTGTTGGATTGATTAGAAATTCTGCGACACAAGTAATGATTGCAAATACTATTGGAAAAATGTAAGGGTGCCCATCTTTTGCTGATAAGAATGTAATTGCAACTGCACCGCCTAAGTATGCAACAAGAAATAGTATGCCATACATAGCGGTTCTTGGTAATACATATAAAATTGTAGCTATGAGCAAATATGCCCCTAATATTGCTACACAGCTTTCGGGTAAACCAAATTCGGTTGTTCCTTTTACATAGATAGGATGCTTAATAACTTTCATAATAGCATCAACCATTAAAAATATGACAAGTAGTGCTTTTAGCACTCTACCAGTCCATAAAGCTGGTTTAGAAATTTGAATGGAATTATTCATTTTATGTTGAGATTAAAGATTAATATAAATAAGCGAAACAATAATGTTGAACGCCACATAAACCAAAACTAAAAGCCGATTAGCAAATCCATTAATTCCAATGACACTTTTTGGAATTTCCGTTAATGGTTTTTGATTGGGTCCGAATGGAACACCAGCTTTTTTAAGACCTGAGAAAAACAGTCCCATTGAAATTGCCATTAGCAATAAACTAACCCAAACGATATGAGCCGAAATCAGTAATTCATTTTTGTGAGGCAACCATTTATTTTGATTGCTTAAGTGATAAGCAATTATTAACGCACCAATTGGTAATGTAGGAACGCCAAGTGCAAATGAGAGTCCGTGTAATTTATGTTTCATGTCAAATAGACCGCCCATTAAAGCACCTATACCTGAAATGAAAATGAGTATTGCACCAAATACTGCCCACTTTGTCGTTACGATATTAAAATAAAAATATGAGGCTAACATAGTACTTATGCTCCAGAAAATAAAGAATGAGGTGAGCAGCCATTTATGTTTTCCTAATGCATATTCGCTTACCATTCGCCAACTGGGTTTAAGTTCAGGGCTTACAAAATGTAGAAGGAGTAAACATAATAGTGATATTACCCCGCTTGTAATTATTAATGTTGTAATAGTTGTCATGTTTTCCATTAACTACTGTGTTTTCAGGTTAGCTAATAATTGTTCCAAATAGTTTAATGTCATTGTAAATCCACCTTGAAAGCCC
>CAIXZI010000156.1 GCA_903923915.1 uncultured Bacteroidota bacterium | reverse complement strand
GATCGTAAGAAAAAACTTCCGGTAACTACTTTATTACGTTCAATTGGTTTTGAAAGTGATAAACGTATTCTTGAAATTTTTGGTCTTGCTGATGAAGTAAAAGTTTCTAAAGCAGGTTTGAAACGTGAAGTTGGTAGAAAATTAGCAGCTCGTGTGTTAAAAACATGGACTGAAGATTTTGTGGATGAAGATACCGGAGAGGTTGTATCTATTGAGCGTAACGAGGTATTAATTGAGCGTGAAACTATTTTAGAAGATGCTCATATTGATATGATTGTTGATGCCGGCGTAAAAGACATTATTTTACACAAACAAGATGCAAGCACTACAGATTTTGCTATCATTTACAACACACTTCAAAAAGATCCTACAAACTCTGAGAAAGAAGCGATTGAGCACATCTATCGTTTGTTACGTAACGCAGAACCACCAGATGAAGAAACTGCACGTGGTGTTATCGACAAATTATTCTTCTCTGATAAACGTTATGATTTAGGAGAAGTTGGTCGTTTCCGTATCAACAAAAAATTAGGTATCGAAACTCCAATGAACGTTCGCGTTCTTACAAAAGAAGATATTATCTTAATTATAAAATACCTGATTGAGCTTATCAACTCTAAAACAGATGTTGATGATATTGATCACTTATCAAACCGTCGTGTACGTACTGTGGGCGAGCAATTATTCTCTCAGTTTGGTGTAGGTTTAGCTCGTATGGCTCGTACAATTCGTGAGCGTATGAACGTTCGTGATAACGAGGTATTTACTCCGATAGATTTGATTAATGCTAAAACATTATCATCTGTTATCAACTCATTCTTTGGTACCAACCAGCTATCTCAGTTTATGGATCAAACCAATCCATTATCAGAGATTACGCATAAACGACGCCTATCGGCACTAGGGCCAGGAGGTTTAAGTCGTGAGCGTGCAGGTTTTGAGGTTCGTGACGTTCACTATACACACTATGGTCGTCTTTGTACTATCGAAACTCCAGAGGGTCCAAACATTGGTTTAATATCTTCACTTTGTGTTTATGCAAAAGTTAACCGTTTAGGATTTATTGAAACACCTTACCGCATGGTAAATGATGGTAAAGTTGATGTAAACAAACCTATTACTTACTTAACTGCTGAAGAAGAAGATTTAAAAACTATTGCACAGGCAGGTCAGGATTTAGATGATAAAGGAAACTTTAAAGGCGATACAGTAAAATGTCGTAACGAAAGTGATTTCCCTATTGTTGAGCCGGCAAAAGTTCAGATGATGGACGTGGCGCCAAATCAAATTGCATCAGTAGCGGCGAATTTAATTCCGTTCCTTGAGCATGATGATGCCAACCGTGCTTTGATGGGATCGAACATGCAACGTCAAGCAGTTCCATTAATGCGCGCACAAGCTCCAATTGTAGGTACAGGTATCGAAGCTCGTGTAGCTCGCGATTCTCGTGTACTTATCAATGCTGAAGGAGATGGTGTTGTTGAATACGTAGATTCTAACGAAGTTGTTATAAAATATAACCGTTCTGAAGAAGAGCGTTTGGTAAGTTTTGAAGGAGATGTTAAACGTTATGCGTTAACCAAATTCAAAAAAACCAACCAAAGTACTTGTGTAAACTTAAAACCAATCGTTAAGAAAGGTGATAAAGTTACTAAAGGACAAATTTTAACGGAAGGATACGCAACCGAAGGCGGAGAACTTGCTTTAGGTATTAACTTAAAAGTGGCCTTCATGCCATGGAAAGGTTACAACTTTGAGGATGCTATCGTTATCAGCGAAAAAATTGTTC
>CAIXZI010000155.1 GCA_903923915.1 uncultured Bacteroidota bacterium | reverse complement strand
CCCACCTTATTACTTATATCTGCCGAATGGTCTATAGTAGGAAAAACTCCGCCAACATAGACGCTTTGCGATTTTACTTCTACGCTAAATAAAAGAAATACGATAAAGGTTAGTTTGTAAAACAACTTCATACTTAATTTAAGTTTGAAAACACATAAAGGGTTTCCAATGCTATTTGTCTGCAACGCTCGTCGTATTTAGCATCCTGCAAAGGCGTATTATCAAAAGCCTTGGGGTCATCGTAAGTAGTGCCAATACGCAATTCCACTCCCGGTATAAAAGGGCAATTTTCTTCTGCATCGCTGCAAGTCATTATAGCTGCAAATTCTTTTTGCGGATTTTTAAAATCATCGTACACTTTTGAAAAACATTCAATTGGTTTTTCAGTATTATCAAATGAAACGTGGCAAATGGCATTTATATCAGTATTCATAGGTAGAATATCAAAACCTACTCTTTTTAAGGCATTGATTGCATTTATATTAAACGCAGTTGCTTCTGTTCCTCCAGAAAAAGTATGTACATTTTTTATTTGATAATACTCACTAGCTACCTTAGCCCATACCTGTCCAAAATGACTGCGCCTTGAATTATGCGTACATATATAGATTAAATTAATGGACTCATTTAGTAAAGCCTTTTTTGCGATGTATTGTGTAATTTTTTCTAACACTTCTTTTCGCTCAGTCGGAATTTCATCAAACTCTGTAATGAGATTATCGCAATAAGTTTTAATAGATTGAAACATATAGTTTAAATTAAATTTAACAACATCCTCCACCAGGTGTGCAGCAGGCTTGCTTTTGGGTTGATAACTCAGCTAAATTTACTTTTAACTTCTCTGCCGGAATACCACATTTATCGCTAGCCAAACAAGCTGTTTGTGTTGATGTTAAAAGAAAATTTTTTCCATTAAATTCCATTCCATATTTACCAATAGTATCACTTTGATATTCTACTTCAATTTCTGCGTCTTCAATCTTTAATACTTTCTCAGATAGAACAATAATATCTATTAATTTTTGAGGGGCTAAACGATGGTCAAAATCATTAGCCTCCCAAAGTTGAAAGTTCACTACTTTTTCATCACGAACGGTGCCACCGCAGTCAATAAAATGCTTGGTTACTTGCCCCACTTCTGTTACATGAAAGTGTGTTGGAATAATCGTTCCGTTTGGCAGTGTAAAGGTTAACTCTTTTGTTAAGCCCAGCTGTTTTTTAAAATCTGATAGTTTCATGGTTTTTATTTTTAGTTTATATTTAATCGTTATTTACCGATAGTTTAGGTTAAATTTTTTTAGCAGCACTTAGTTTTATTGGTGTAGGCCACAAACAAATTGTTTAAATACGTCTTTGCATTTTCCCATTCCTTTTCATCTATGCAATAACACATTTTAGCTCCATCAATATCTCCTTTAATTAAACCTGCTTCCTTTAATTCTTTTAAATGCTGCGATACGGTTGACTGAGACAAGGGTAATTCATCTACTATATCTCCACAAATGCAAGCTTGCTTTTTAATTAGCAACTGAAGAATAGCAACTCGAGCCGGATGTGCCAATGCCTTAGCGTACTTGGCAATCTTGTTATCTTTTATTGTAAATTCTTCTGTTTTAGTAATTCCCATATCGTAAAATTACGATAATAAATACTTACATGAAATATTATTTTGTTAAATCAAGGCAATACATTGATTATTAATGGGTTTAGTTTATTCATCAAACAAAAAGCCCTTGCAGTGATAACTACAAGGGCTTCTCTAAATAGAAATACTTTCTAAACTTTCGCCAAAGCTCCTTTTAAAAAGTCAATAACTTTTACTTCGGTTGGATCTATGTTTTTCAAATCAGCTAAATAGCAACTAACCCAATCGGTTAAATGAATTAAATAGAGTGATTGCACTAAAGGCGAATTTCCTTCTGCTACAATTTCAAAAACAGTATCGGTATATTTTGAAAAAATTTCTTTATTGATATTTAAACGTGTTATGTTTCTTTCATAATCGTAATTAGTGCGCAATATGCAAACAGCTAAATCTTTGCTTCCGCCTGCCCAGCCTACTAATTCGTTGTGGTTCATTTCAGGAATTACATGGTGCCAACAAAGCATTTTACTGTTTTCGTTTATTTGCTGACGAAAACGTACCGCTAAGCCTTCAGTATTACCTAACGAATAAATTACCGGTATTTTATTATGTAATTTATCTGCAAATGTTTTTGCTTTTTGTTTAATGTCTGCTTCTTTTTCAATTAATAAAGCAATGGCAGTTTCAACTTCTTTTTTGTAATTTAAGTTGGCAATTTGTTTTACTTCAAATACGTGCAACAACTGCACTAAAGAATATCCAATGCAAGAACGTGGTGGAAATCCACCCGGAATAACAATTAAATCAAATTTATTTTGCTCGGCAATTTCCTTTACTTTCCCTCCGCTGGTAATGCAAACAAATTGTGCTTTTTTCTGCATAGCCAATTGCATCGCGTTAATGGTTTCTTCTGTATTACCTGAATAAGAGCAAACAATTACCAAAGTACTTTCACTAACAAAAGCAGGTATAAAATAATCCTTACTAATAGTAATAGGCACAGCAGAAAGTTTAACTGCTAATTCTGCTATTACCGTTCCGCCAATGCCAGAGCCACCTAAACCGGTAATTAAAATATTATCTATTTTTTTTGGTGCAGAAATTTTTGCTTGCTGCGCAATGTTTAATGCTTCTTGTAATTGCTTGGGGAAATTTGCTACTAAGTCTTTCATTTCTTTCTATTTTTTAATCTCTAAAAGATGTTTGTTTACTTATGGGGTTTGATTTTAATGGATTTGCACTTGCTTCTTTATACGCTTTTCTATTGCGATAAATATCTATTGCCATATATAATGCTTTACGAAACGAACCTGCATCTGCTATATTTTTTCCAGCTATATCATAAGCCGTACCGTGGTCGGGAGATGTGCGTATAATAGGTAAACCTGTTGTAAAATTTACGCCATTATTAAATGATAATGCTTTAAACGGAATTAATCCCTGATCGTGATACATCGCTAACACAGCGTCAAATTTTTTGTAGGCCTCTGATCCAAAAAATCCATCTGCCGGATATGGGCCATACACCATAATTTCATCTTTCAATCTGTTGATAGCAGGTTTAACAATCGTATCATCTTCATTACCAATAACACCACCATCGCCAGCATGCGGGTTAAGCGATAAAACTGCAATACGTGGCTTTTGAATGCCGAAATCTGTTTTTAATGTTTTATTTAAATGAATGATTTTATCTGCAATTTTTTCTTCAGTAATAAGTGAAGAAACCTGACCTAACGGAACGTGCCCTGTAACCAAACCAACACGTAAATCATCACTGCACATTAACATCATAGCTCCTTTTTCGAATCCAAAATACGATGCTAAAAATTCGCTGTGTCCGGGAAATTTAAATTGCTCTGACTGAATATTTTTTTTGTTGATGGGCGCTGTAACTAACACATCAATAGCTCCTTGCTTAGCCGCTTCAGCCGCTTTCTGCAAAGAAATTAAAGAATATTTGCCGCCTTCTTTTGTTGATTTACCAATTTCAAAAGGAACCTCTTCTTCATAACAAACAACAACGTTTACTTTTTTTGGAAGGATTTGTTTTACATCACGGATAGAATTAAAATTTAATTCATCCATGCCAATAACTTTGCGGTAATAGCCAACCGTTTTTTGCGAGCTGAATAAAACAGGTGTGCAAATATCAACCAGTTCAGGCTCTGCAAATATTTTCAGAATTATTTCTAATCCTATACCATTTATATCGCCCTGTGTAATACCAACTCTTATTTTTTCTTCGCTCATAATCTTTCTAAAAAATTAATACATACCAACCAGCAGGTTAATATCTTTATAAGGTAAATTAAATGTTTCGGCTAAGTATTGATTAGTTAAAACACCATTGTAATAATACACACCATTACGCAAGCCTGTGTCTTTACGAATCAAACTTTCAAAGCCACCTTCATCGCCTAATGATAAAAGTATTTGTAAAAATAAATTACTAAACGCATAAGACGCAGTACGCGAAACGCGCGAAGCAATATTAGGTACGCAATAATGTATTACACCATGTTTTCTAAAAACAGGTTTTGTATGATTAGTTAATTCTGATGTTTCGCAGCAACCACCTTGGTCAATACTTACATCAATTATAACTG
>CAIXZI010000154.1 GCA_903923915.1 uncultured Bacteroidota bacterium | reverse complement strand
TAAATTAAAAGAAGAAGTAGCAAAGCATTATGAAAATAAGCATTAATCTTTTTTTGTTTGTCATATTGTTATTTTCATCGTGTATTGATGAAGTAAAAACTGTTGCCGATAATTCTCCAAAAAAAGACACACTTGTTTATTTAAATCATGCAGATACAGCTCGTTACGTTGGTATAAACACTTGCAGGCTTTGCCACCAGGGCATTTACAATACGTTTATAGAAACAGGCATGGGCAAATCTTTTGCAGGGGCTACCAAAGAAAAATCGGCAGGAGATTATAAGCATTCAGTTATTTATGATGAGTTTTCTGATTTTTATTATAAATCCTTTTGGGGCGCAACAGATTCGCTTTACTTTTTAGAATTTCGTTTACAAGGGAAAGACACCATTTACAAGCGCTTAGAAAGAGCTGATTATATTATAGGTTCTGGACATCATACAAACTCGCACATGCAAAATATAAATGGGCACTTTAACCAAATGCCTATGACTTTTTACACGCAAAAAAAAGAATGGCATTTACCTCCCGGCTTCGAAAATGGAGTAAACACTCGCTTTACACGCAAAATTGGTTTAGAGTGTATGAGCTGTCATAATGCTTTACCCGATTTTGTAATGGGCTCTGAGAACAAATACAGTCATGTTGATGAAGGGATTAACTGCGAGCGTTGTCATGGCCCGGGTAGTGTGCATGTGCAGCAACGCAGCACAGGTTCTAAAATTGATACCGCCAATTACATTGATTACAGTATTGTAAATCCATCCAAGCTTTCTATTGATCTGCAATTTGATGTTTGTCAGCGTTGCCATTTACAAGGAAATGCAGTGCTTAAAGAAGGGAAATCTTTTTGCGATTTTAAACCCGGCATGAAGTTGAGCGATTATATTTCGGTATTCTTACCTAAATATGCTAATGCAGACGATGAATTTATTATGGCGAGCCATGCCGATAGATTAAAGATGAGTAAGTGTTTTATAAAATCATTTAATCCGGCCGAAGTTAAAAATAAATTAAAGCCCTATAAAGATGCCTTGACTTGTGTAAGCTGCCACAACCCGCATGTTAGTGTTAAAGTTACAGGCAATGAAATTTTTAACGCAGCCTGTTTAAATTGCCATGGAAAAAAGGTAGAGATGAATTGTACTGAGAAGAGCGTTGCTGCCATTCTACTTTATGCTGAACTTGGTTCAGCATCTGCTGATGAGATTCCGAAACAAGTTCGGAATGACTCAAGATTAAACTGCGTTAGCTGCCACATGCCAAAGTCAACACCCACAGATATTCCACACGTAACGGTACATGATCATTTCATCAGAAAACCAATCACTAAAAAACAAAAAGATAAAATAAAAACCTTTTTAGGGTTATTTGCCATTAATGATAAAAACCCTGATTCACTTACTAAAGCCAAAGCAAACATTAATCAGTTTGAAAAGTTTGACCAACAGCCTCATTATTTAGATACCGCTTTAAAATACATTTCAGTAAAAGATAAAAACAGTATTCTTAAAAATTTTGACGCTTTAGTGCAGCTTTATTTTTTGAAAAATGATTTTGTAAAAGTTATTGCATTGGTAAATCAAATCGGGGCAGCTATTTTGTTTACCAATCGTTTAAACAAAAAGAGTTACGATAACCAGCAAGCCTGGACTTGCTACCGCATTGGCGAAAGCTATAATTACCAAGGCAAACCAAACGATGCCATCCAATTTTTTGAGCAAACCAATAAATTAGCTCCTTTTGTAGTTGAGTTTAAAGATAAGTTGGCGACGGCTCATGCAAGCATAGGAAATCATAATTTGGCTCATCAATATTTTAATGAAACTTTGAAAGAAAATCCAAAGTATGTACCCAGTATTGATAATCTTGGTTTTTTATATTTAACAGAAGGGAATGTGCAAATGGCTGAAAAACTGTATAATCAAGCACTTGCCTTAGATCCTGATAATGAAAATACGTTAATGAATTTAGCCGGTTTATATAACTATAAAGGCAATATGCTTGAAGCAAAAAATATCTTAAAGAAAATAGTAAAGAAATATCCTAATAATAAAAATGCAGTACAGATTTTACAATCTCTCCACTAAGGCTGCAAATTGTTTAGCCAATTCTTTGCGCGCGTATTTTTTGTAAATAGTAGATTGAACAGAAATATCTTTCTCGGCTTCAAAATCATTTACAAGTTGTTGCAAGTAAATCTCAATTTCGTTTACAGCTTGATGCGTAAAGGTTTTTCCGGCTTCACATTCTGTAATTATTTCTCCAGCACTACAACCCTGTGGACCTAAACAAACAATGGCTTTTTGCGTGGCGAGGTATTCAAATAATTTACCGGGTATAGTGCCTTGATTATTCCCTTTAGGAATTGATAACAGTAACGCCTGCGATTGCATTAAATAATTCATCAACTCTTTATGCGGAACATAAGACGTTATTTTATGATGTTTCGGGATTTCTTTTTCTAATAATTGTTTGGTGTAAAGATCCATCGTACCTATAAAATGCAATACAACATTTTTATGCTTTGTACTTATGTTTTTTACAGCCTGCACAAAACCTTCAATGGCAAATTGCTCATTAATAGTTCCGGCAAAGGTTATTGTAAATGTATTTGAAGTGCTTGTTTCTGTATTTACAAAATCATCTTCATCAAAGCCATTTGTTATAGTTTTGATTTTATGGCTTAATGATTTATCAATTTTACTTGCGTATAATTTTTCTGTTATCGGGCTCGTAACTGTTATTGCATCTGCTTGTTCAAGCACTTGTTTTTCTAAATGTAAATCTTTTTGTTTGGCTTTTTTTGTGTGCGATAGTTTTTCGTAATAATAAATATCTGTCCATGGGTCGCGCAAATCGGCAATCCATTTTATATTTTTAAATTTCTTTTTTAAAACTAAACCAACCAATTGCGTAGAATGTGGCGGGCTTGTAGTTATTACAACATCAATATTTTCTTTTTTTATAATTTCTTCGCAGGCTTTAATTGCATAACTGTTCCACCCTACTCGAGCATCAGGAATAAAAAAATTAGACCGTATGTAAAGCGCTAACTTCCCTACAAAACTCATTTTATTTTTATCAGGAATACCGGCATAAGGCACTTTTTCTTTCTTAAACAAAGAAGAAAATATTTTTAAAACTTCAAACGATTTGGTTTTGGTTACTTTAATAGAAGTATCAATATCTTTTTGTAGCGATAAATCGGTAGACGGGTAAGAGGCGTGATTTTCATCGACTGTAACAACATAACATTGGTAACCTAATTTACTTAGGTACTTGCTAAGTTTAACCCAACGCTGCACACCGGGTCCGCCCGCAGGAGGCCAATAATAGGTTACAATTAACAGTTTCTTCACCCTTCAAATATAAGTGCAAAAGAGTTGATTATATAATTTTAAACTTCATTTTATTTTTTGTTAAATCCATTTTATAAATGTGCTCGTATATATGATATGGAATCAAAAAGAAAATACATCGAGTATAAAAGAGAAATTCAGAAAGAATTATCTGCTTTGAAACAAAAACTAACAAAACATCAATCTAATTCCATCAAAAATCAATTTGATTGGCCTGAAGTGGGCGATTTGAGTTTATTATTAAGTAAACTAAAACAAGTAAATCAATCATTAAATATATAGGATTATCAGTTTCGATTGAATTTATTAAAGGTTTGGCCTCTGTAAATCCAAATAGTGTTTTCTGTCGTATGTATGTTGAGATTGCGTCATTGCATTGTCATTAAACGAAAAAATAGAGTTATGAAAAAGCGCAAAATAATTAAAATAGCCCTTATTTCTATTTCGGTTTGTGCATTATTGTTTGTAGTACTTATAGTTCACATAGCGATGGTAATTAAACCTAAAAATGTAGAAAATAATATTCAGTTAGGTCGTATAGATTTTAAACAAAATATAGATTCATCCGAAGCGGTTAAAATAGTAAGCTTTGTTAGGAATTTAGAAGGTGTTGAAAATGCTTTTTATAATCCTAAAAGTGGTATTTTAATTTGTGGTTTTTATAATCAAAAACAAAACGCACAAAATGTATATAATAAATTAATGGCTTATGGTCATTACAAGGCAGAGCGTTTTATTGTGGATGCATCTGCTGAAATTAAAGGCTGTCCGGCTATGGGAGCCGATAAATCTTTTATTTATACCATAGCATCATCTCTAGCCGAGTTAATTAGAAAATAAATAACGTAAATAATAACTAAAAAACCATAACCATGAAAAAACAAGTAATCTTAGCAGCCATCTGCTTAACAACGGTAAGTATCTTTTACACATCGTGTAAAAAGAAAGATACAACAACAACTCCAACACCTGCTGCAAACGCTCCTGCGGGCCCAACTTTATATACACGTGTTGGCGGAACAACTATGGTGCAAGATCCAAAGGCTCCTGCTGGTACTATGATTGAAAAAGGACGCCTAACACTACGTTCTGTAGTTGACAGCGCTATTTATGTAATTGCGGCAGATGCAAGTATAAATGGATACTTTACTGTTTTATTGCAAGAAGTAACTGCTGGTAATACTACCGGATTTGCGGCTTTAAGCGAAAATTTTACTGATTTTTTATGTGGTGCAACTGGGGCTACTAATTCAGCTTATTTGTATGGCGGAAAGAGTATGAAAGATGCTCATGACCCTGCTTATACCAATCGTATCACACAAAAGGTAGATAATGCTGATTTTACGCAGTTTGTAAATGATATTGGAACTGCTTTGGCAAAAAATGGCGTTACAACAAGTAATAATGCACAATTAGTTACTGATTTAGTTGCACTTTTAAACACAACAAGATCAACTATTGTACAACGATAGATTGTTTTAGTTTTTATTATTCAGAAAAGCTGTCTTACAAAAAGCAGCTTTTTTTATTTTATCTGAGGCACTATTTATTTCGACGAAATGACTACTTTGTTACATCAAAATTAAGATATTTGTAAATCCATACATTGCAAGGCAGCGTAAGTATTAGTAATAAAATTTAACATGAAAAACGCAGAAGAATATATTAAAACAGGCATTCTTGAAATGTATGTTTTGGGATTAACTTCTGATGAAGATAATTTGGAAATAGCAAAACTTGCAGATACTAATGTTGAAATAAAAAATGAGATAGAGGCTATTACAAATTCGTTGATTAGTCGAGCTGAAACAAATGCACCATTAATAGACCCAACAGTAAAACCTATGTTATTGGCTATTATTGATTATACCAAAAGACTTGAAAGTGGCGAACAACCAACATTTCCAGCTATTTTAAACAATAATTCGATAGTTGCTGATTACGAAGCATGGATTAACAGAAAAGATATGACAGCGCCTGCAGATTACGATAATATTTTTGTTAAAATTATTGGGTACGATGCTAAAGCAACAACGGCTATTACCTGGATAAAAGAAGGTACACCTTATGAAACTC
>CAIXZI010000153.1 GCA_903923915.1 uncultured Bacteroidota bacterium | reverse complement strand
GACTAGAAGATATAGAAAAAATGAATATTAAACAACTTACAGAATTAAAATTGCTTTTGCAGCGTTTTGAAGATTTTGTAAGTAATAAAATAAGAAAAACTATTCAAAGATAATAAATATTAAAAAATATGGTAAGAAGATACTTTTTAGATACAGAATTTATAGAATATCCAGGACATATTGAATTAATTTCAATAGGTATTGTAGGAGAATTTGGAGATAAATTGTACTGTGTAAATAGAGATGCAGATTTGTCTAAAGCATCAGAATGGGTAATAAAGAATGTTTTGGAAAAAATGCCGGAATATAACAAAGAAACACATACATTATCAAATCAAACAGTATATTTAAACCCAATATATTTAATAAAAGAACAAATATTAGGATTTACTTATCAAACTAGTGAAACAATCTTAAATGAATGTGAATTCTGGGGTTATTTTTGTGATTATGATTGGGTTGTATTTTGTTGGGTATTTGGTACAATGATGGATTTACCTAAAGGATTTCCAATGTATTGTTTAGATTTAAAACAATTTATGCATGTTTTAAATTTATCAAAAGAGTGGAAACAATTGAATTGCCCAGATCCAGTTGGAGAACATAATGCTTTGGTAGATGCAGAATGGAATAAAAAATTTTATAACAAATTGCAAGAATATTGTGATAAAAACTGATCTATAATACAAACATAAATATAAGAAACTATTTACTTAAATATTCCACAGCAGATTTTAATAAATTTAAATCATCTTTAAATCCACCCAAAGCAATGTTACATTTAGAACATAATAAACCTCTAAATTCACCTGTTTCGTGATCGTGGTCTATTGCTAGATTTCTTAATGTTCCATTTTGGTGCGTAGTTGTTTCAGGTTGTTTACAAATAGCACAACAACCATTTTGATTTTCAAATGCAATATTAAGTTTGTCTAAGGAAATTCCTAGTTTTTTAGCAAAATGCATTTGTGTTGCAAACTTATTATTTTTCTTTCTTTTATCATATTGTTTGCGTTTACATGTTTTACAGTTACTAGAAAATTTACATTTAATTGCTTTACTGTTATGAAATTCTGTAGTAGGTTTCCATTCATCGCAAGTTACACATTTTTTAATATTTTTCTCAGCATCAAATGTAACTTCAAATGGTTTTCCACGAGTACATGTTTTACACCAACTAAAATAACCACATTTCATAGTAGCATCTTTCCAAAATTCAGAAATTGGTAATGTTTGTTGACATTTTGTACATAATTTTTGATTATCTGTAACAAATACTTTTTGAGGATAGCCCATAATAAATTAAAATAAAAAAGCCTTAAATAGTAAATGAAAGCTGATACCAATCAAGTCTAAATAAGGCAATGTCTTTGTTGGTTGTATCAGAACCTGTATAATAAAATATAAACAATTTAAATGACTTTTCCAAATCAAACCAAAATAAATATGTGCAATAGATATACTTTTCCGTAAAATTTAATTATCTTTGTAGTCTAAATTTATTAGAATGACAAAAGATGAATTACAAGCTGCGGCAAAAGAAGAACGTAAGAAAATTAACAAGGATTATGGTGAAGGGACTATAATGGCAATGTCTGATAAAAGAGATCCAATAGAATCAATTTCTACAGGGTCT
>CAIXZI010000152.1 GCA_903923915.1 uncultured Bacteroidota bacterium | reverse complement strand
GCCTATTTATTGCTAACGCCCGAAGAGTGGGTTAGGCAGCATGTTATTACTTTTTTGGTGGAAGAAAAAAAATACCCGGCCGGATTAATAGAAGTAGAAAAACAAATTGCGCTTTTTAATACCACCAAGCGTGTAGATGTTTTGGTGAGAGATAAAACCCTGAAACCATTAGTATTAATAGAATGCAAAGCAGTTGATGTTGCCTTAAAACAAAATGAGATTAATCAATTGGCACGTTATCAAATAACATTACAAGCGCCCTATTGCATGTTAACTAACGGAATTAATCATGTGGTGATGAAGTTAGAACAAGAAAAAGTAAGCTTTTTACAAGAATTACCTTCGTATTTGGATATTTAACGGGCTGAATTCTGAGTTTTTTGTTAAAAACACCCATTAAGCTAAAAATTAGCTTATTTTTAATAAAATTTAGAATGCTAAAAATAATTCACTTAATTAGCAGCATTAATTTTGACCTTAAATAAACCACAAACAAAATAAACAGATGAAAAAAATAATTACATCTATCGGCTTATCACTTAGCTTGCTGGTTGGGTATGATACCCAGGCATATAATGGTAAAGCACCAAACGGGGCTAAACAAACTGCTTTTAGGTTAGACCCCTCTTTTAAAGATGGTGTTAACTACACCGGCGGGCATATTATATTTAAAGTAAAAGAACAATACAGAAACAACTGTTTTGTTAGTTACATTAATGAAACAAAATTAACTCCTATTTTAAATTATTTAGGCGTTAACTCTTTGGTTAAGTTATTTCCAATGGAAAAAGCGCCTAAAGAAAAAGTTAATCACTTAGGGCAAGCTTATGTAGATTTATCTTTAACCTATGAAATTAAGTTTAGCAATAAAGATATCTCTTTAGAAAAAGCAATAAACCTAATGCTTTCAACCGGTTTATTTGATTATGCCGATCCACGTTATATTCGTAAAACGTTTGCTGTTTTTCCTAATGATCCTAATGCTAACGCTTCTAACACAAAACAATATCCTTACCTAAACCGTATTAAAGCCTACAATGCTTGGGATTTAGCTACAGGCGGTACACAAGGAGATACAAATGTAGTTATAGGTATTGTAGATTCTGGTACAGATTTAGTTCACCCAGATTTAAAAGCAAACTTTAAACATAACTATGCAGATCCTATTAATGGAACTGATGATGACCATGATGGCTACGTTGATAATTTTACGGGTTGGGATATGGCTGGTGCCGATTACAACAATGTAGTAGGAGATAATACGCCACAAATTATGGGTACTAATAATGAACACGGTTCTCACGTATCGGGTTGTGCTTCGGCTGTTACTAACAATGGTGTTGGGGTAGCTGGTGTTGGGTTTAATTGCAAACTTTTACCGGTTAAATGTGCTGCAGATAATGATACACGCGGTACCGGTGGAGAAGGATATATTATTACCGGTTATGAAGGAATACAATACGCAGCTACACACGGTGCAAAAGTAATTAACTGCTCTTGGGGTGGTGCCGGTGGAAGTAGCTACGAGCAATCAATTATATCTGCCGTTACTATTAACTACAATTGTATAGTAGTAGCAGCAGCAGGTAATGATGGAGCAGATAAAATATCGTATCCTGCAGGGTATAATTATGTATTATCAGTTGCCGCTACTAATGGATATAGCGATGCAAAAGCATCTTTCTCTAATTGGAATTATACAGTTGATTTATGTACACCGGGTGGGCCATGTGCTGCCAGCGGTACTTTATCACAGGGTATTTATAATACAGTTTATTCAGCAACAAGTTCAACAACACCAACGTATGCATTTATGCAAGGTACATCTATGGCATCTCCTATTACAGCGGGTGGTGTAGGTTTAGTATTATCTAAATTTCCTTCTTACACAGGTATGCAAGCTGGTCAGCGTTTAATTGTTACTACAGATAATAACTATGGTTCAAACATTGCGTCGTTAGCTAATAAATTGGGCAGCGGTCGTTTAAATTTATACACGGCGGTTACATCAACAGTTGCTTCGCAAGGCGAATCGGTTGTTTTTACAAACGATAGTATAAATGACCATAATGATTTAGTATTTGCACAAGGCGATACCTTATTTATTGGCGGAAGCTTTATTAACTATTTAAATGCAACTACAAGTGCAGCAACAGCTTCTATTACAGCTGTTTCAGGCGGAGCGTATCTTACTGCGCAAACTACTTCTTATCCACTAGGTGTTATGAGTGCTAACTCTTCTAAAAGCAATGTAACTACACCATTTAAATTTAAAGTAGGTAATGCACCACTTAATACTACAGTAGTATTTCAAGTAAAAATTACAGATGGTGCTTATTCACAAAGCTATTTCTTCTCGGTTTTATTAAATCCAGATTATGTAAATATTACTATTAATGATGTATTTACAACTATTACCAGCAGAGGTAAAATTGGTTGGAGCAAAGATGGTGAAGCAGGTGGTTTAGGCTTTGCTTATAACGGCGATAATTTATTGTATGAAGGTGGTTTAATGATTGGAACATCTGCTACGGCTGTTTCTGATTGTGTTCGTGGAACTAACACAGCTGCTTCTGATACAGATTTTGTTACTACGGTTACTGCACACAAAATTACACCTTCTATGGTGTCTGAGTTTGATGTAAACGGATCGTTTAATGATGCAAACGCATCTCCGGTACAAAAATTATTGGTGCGCCATAATGCGTATGCTTGGTCAACACCGGGTAGTCGTAAATTTGTTATTGTAGAATATATTATTCACAATGCAGGTACATCTACACTAAATAATTTGTATGCTGGTATTTTTGCCGATTGGGATGTGGATGCAGCTACAGCAGCTACTAACAGATCTGATTATGATGCTACCCGAAAATTAGGATACACTTGGGCAACACCGGCTACCAGCAATTTATATGCAGGTATGCAGTTGCTTACAAATACACCGCCTAATTTTTATGCTATTGATAACGTAGGCGCAGGTGCAGGCGGAGTTAACATAAGTTCATCAGCCGGATTTAAAAAAGCAGATAAATACACTACGCTATCAACTATGCGTACGCAGGCAGGAGATTCTACTGCTACAGGTAATGATGTTTGTAATGTAATGAGCTCTGGGCCGTTTACTATTGTTGCCGGAGATTCTGTAAAAGTTGCTTTTGCGCTTTTAGCAGGTGATAACCTAGCCGATTTGCAAACAAGTGCAGATACAGCTTTTGTACGTTATAACGGACAGCAGCCTACCGCAATTAGTAAAGTAGGTATGCAAAACTTTGCAGTTTATCCAAACCCTGCGGCAGATGCTTTAAACTTTATGTTTAGCTCAACCGAAACAGAGGCTTGCACAGTTTCTTTAATTAATACTTTAGGACAAACCGTTAAAGTTATTACAACCACGGTGCCTTCAAACACCATGCACAAAGTAAGTTTTGATGTTAGCGATTTAGCTACCGGAGCTTATATGTATAAAGTAAGTAATGCTTCCGGAAAATCTAATACCGGAAAAATATTAATTACGCACTAACATTTAGTTTGTTTTATTTTACAAAGAGCCCTGCATTTGCGGGGCTCTTTTGCTTTTGGTAATTGCCATAACAAAACGATAGATTAAATAAGTCTTTTGGTGGCTTTTAAAATGTAATTATAAAAGAAGTCTATTTAAAGGTACATAACAATCTCGTAAAGTTTATAATGTAAAATACGTAAATGAGTTGTTAATTCAATAACCTATGCGTAACGTAGGCAAAGGCACTTAGCCATAACTTTGCCTTGTGAAGATAAAGAAACCCATACCCGCGGCTTAATGATTAAAAGGATTATATACATCCTTTTTCTTACCGTCTTCTGCAGCTCCGTCTCCCACTCCCAATGTTCTAATCAAACAGATACTTGTACGCAACTAAAAATAATCTCGTGGAATATTTACATGCTTCCGCGCATGGTTATACATACCGGACAACTTGAGCGAGCCAAACAAATTATTGAAACACTTAAAAACGAAGAAGTAGATGTTATTGTGTTTCAGGAAGCGTTTGATAATAAAGCACGCAACATTATTTGGCAAGGCTTGCAAAAATACTTCCCCTACCAAACAGGTAACCCAACTAAAAATGCGTTTTACAAAATAAGCTCGGGTGTTTGGGTTATAAGCAAGGTACCTATTGAAGTAGTTAAACGTATTTACTTTAATAACGGCAAAGGTACTGATAGACTGGCCAGCAAAGGCGCCATTTTACTGGAGGCTAAAAAGGGTAACTTTTGTTTTCAAATTGCAGCTACGCACTTACAATCTGATTTACCTAATTGCGATGTGCGCCAAATACGTAATGAGCAGTACCAAAAAATAAGTAAACAATTATTAGAGCCTTTTGCACAAAGCAAAGTGCCGCAGTTTGTGGTGGGCGATATGAATACCTCTAACGAAGATTCTTTAAGCTTTAAACAAATGCTGGGCATACTTAAGGTAAACCAATGTGTGTTTAACAGCAAACGCAATTACTCATACGATTGTTCTAAAAACGATATTATAAAAGATGAGAACGCTGCACCGCAGTTATTAGACCACATTTTGTTTAATAAAAAAGATGTAGCTGCCTTAGAGGGCACTATGAACATAAAAATATTTCGTAAACAGTGGGATGAGCTACACACCGACCTATCAGATCACTTTGCTATTATAGGTACTTTTTCGCTAAATTAAAGAATAATTACTGCGCAAGTTATTGAAGTGGTATGGGATGCAATTAACCCGAGAACAATTGCCACCGCCATTGAAAAAAAGCAAACGCTAAGACGGAAAACCGAAACGATAAGGCTGCGGAAGCAAACAACAAGACGGAAATTGCCTTCGACATCGAAGAAAAGGCAAGCGCTAATACGGAAAACCGAAACGATAAGGCTGCGGAAGCAAACAACAAGACGGAAATTGCCTTCGACATCGAAGAAAAGGCAAGCGCTAAGGCGGAAAACCGAAATGCTAAGGTTGCGGAAGCAAACGACAAGACGGAAATTGCCATCGATAACAAAGAAAACCCAAACGCATAGGCTGCGGAAGCAAACGACAAGACGGAAATTGCCATCAACCGTTTAATTGTTAAAACCGACCGTTAAAAAAGTTGTAGCGCACATTTTTGTTTTTTCATGAAACTGGCCTATATATTTTATACCTTTAATAAAATTATTTTATCATGAAAAAAATTTTACTTCTTATTGCTTTATCTGTATCAGTATATGGCAAGGCGCAGTCATCTTGTACAGGCTCTGTTTTTGCAAGTGGCCCTAGCGCTTTTAGTACAGGCGGTTCAATAACTACCTATGTTCAAAACTGTTTAACCTACAATGCAGATTTAAATACGGTGTTATGGACACACCGAGCATCGCCTTATTGGAATTTTGCAGGCTATACTTCAGGTTGTATTCAAACAACTTGGTTAAACGTAACTACTAACATTTGGGACTCTATGATTATTTATACAGATTCTGCAAATAATCACCATGCACGTTACCCGGGCGGCACTATATTTAATCCTGCGGGTAATACAGGTATAGCAAATGCATACATGGTAGGCACCGGGCCAGTAACAGACGGAACAAACTGGACTGGAGCTTGGTATAGTAGCAGGCAGCCAAGCGGCAATTATCATGCAGTTACTTCTGTTTTAATAGATAGCGGTTATTGCCAAACAGGTTTTGCTCCTTTTGGTAATATGGCCGCTCCTAATAATTCTGGTGGACCACATGAAGATATACAACAGGTAGGTAATATGGTTTTGGTAGCAGGAGATTTGGGTGATAATACTTATACAGCATCAGATAATATTCCTTTAAAAGGAGGTATTATTGGTAAAGCTACATACACAGGTAGTGGCTTTACTTGGTCAGCAGATAGCATTATACCTGGTTTTTATGTAGGTGCTTTGGGGTATTTAAACATGGAAAACACACGCATTGCTTTTTCGCCTAATGGACAAATAGGTTACGTTGTGTTTATAGGTAGGTTAGCTACTAACTTTGGTAATAATGCAGATTCTACGTTAAGCCCTATTGTATATAAATCAACTAATGGCGGTGCGTCATGGTCTGCTCAACCTATATTACCAGGCTTTGATTGGACAACAGGGCATCCCGAAATGCTTAAAAACGTTGGGTATATAACTAATCAAAAAAAACCAAATCAATTTATGCCCTTTGCACAACACGGCATTGATGTTACGGTTGATTCCTTAGGAACTTTACACTTAGTAAGTGTTGTTACTGCACCTATAAAAACTATTAACGGCACATTAGATTCTATAGCAGCTTACATACCTAGTTATCATTGGGATTATCAAAAACATCATCCTATTATTTGGGATATGATGACAGATGGTACAACTTGGAATACCATATTGATAGATTCCTTAAAAACTTCGGAAATGAGTGGCTCAACAACTGATACAACATCAAGTGGTAACCCTTGGGCCAATACCACTACCTTAGGTTACGGCGCAAGAATACAAGTTAGTCGTTCAGTTACAGGGGGCAAACTATTTTATTCATGGACAGATTCTGATTCAAGCATCACACATACTTTGTATAATTCAATACCTGATATTTATATGAAATCTTACGACATCAGTAATCAAATTGTTACGCCAACTTCTAATGTAACATCTGGTAACGGGAGTTGCTATTTTCACTATTTATCTGATGTAAGTTATTATGACAGTAATGTTGGCGGATGGGTTTGCCCTTTAGTTTACACTACAGCCTTAAATACTACACCACCTTTTTTTGTTTCGGATACGGTACATTATAACTATTTAAACTGTGCCAATTTTTATACTTCGCAATACAATACACCAGCATCTGTTTATAGAACCCAAGGTCCTCAAGGTATTTCAGGCTATACAAATAACACACAGTTAATAAAAGTATATCCAAACCCAAGTAACGGTATTATATACTTGCAAACTTTAACAAAAAATCAAACAAGTATTGATTTACAGTTAACCGATATAGTAGGTAAAGAAATAAAACACGAAACGTTATATTTGGTTGATGGTAAAACATCATTAGATATAAGTAACTTAAATAGCGGGGTTTATTTTATAACTGCAAAAACAGCCAATAGTATTGATACACAAAAAATAATTTTGCAACGCTAAAGCGTAAAAACTTTGTTTTTTAATATTAAAGGGGGCTAAAAGCCCTCTTTTTTTATGAAACAGAAATACTAAATCATACTATTTAGAAAACACACCCCCTACTTTTTCAACAACAAAACCAAAATAGTTGATATTTTTTAGATATACCCCCTATTTTTTTGATACATTTGCTGAAAATTTATAAAAAAATGGAAAGTCGCAGATTTGCAGCCCTACAACAAGTATCAAAAAGAACCCCGGTTGAGCCTATGGTTCAAAACGGACAAATATCAACCTATTATGGCTCTAACGTGTTTGGCCACGATGCCATGAAAGAGTTTTTAAGCGAAGAGGCTTTTAGCATGGTGCAAAACGCCATTGAAAAAGGTACTTCTATAGACCGCAAAATTGCCGACCAGGTGGCATCTGCCATGAAAAGCTGGGCAAGCGGTAAAGGCGCAACCCACTATACACACTGGTTTCAACCCCTAAACGGCACAACTGCCGAAAAACATGATGGCTTTTTTGAACCATCAGAAAACGGACGTGCCATTGAACGCTTTAGCGGCAACCAATTGGTACAACAAGAACCAGATGCATCTAGTTTCCCGAGCGGTGGTATTCGTAATACGTTTGAAGCACGTGGTTATACCGCCTGGGACCCAACATCGCCCGCATTTGTATTTGATAAAACACTTTGCATACCCACCATATTTGTATCGTACACCGGTGAAGCCTTAGATTTTAAAACACCTTTGCTGCGTTCTATAAGCGCATTAGATAAAGCAGCTACGGATGTTTGTCAGTATTTTGATAAGAACGTTACCAAAACCATTGCAACCTTAGGTTGGGAACAAGAATACTTTTTAGTAGATGCAGCTTTGTTTAACGTACGTTATGATTTACAACAAACAGGCAGAACCTTAATTGGTGCATCTCCGGCAAAAGGACAACAATTAGAAGATCATTACTGGGGTTCTATACCGGCACGTGCCATGGCTTACATGCGCGATTTTGAATTAGAGTGTCATTTGTTAGGCATACCTGTACGTACGCGTCATAACGAAGTTGCCCCTGCACAGTTTGAGTGCGCGCCCGTGTTTGAAGAAGTAAATTTAGCGGTAGATCATAATCAATTGCTAATGGACATAATGGAGAAGGTTGCTTTGCGACATAACCTGCGTGTGTTGTTACACGAAAAACCGTATGCAGGCGTTAACGGAAGCGGTAAGCATAATAACTGGAGTTTGGCTACCAACACAGGTAAGAACTTGTTGAGTCCGGGTAAAACACCAAAAACAAACTTGCAATTTTTAACCTTCTTTATAAACACCATTGCAGCTGTGCATGAGCATGCCGATTTGTTGCGCGCATCAATTGCATCGGCCAACAACGACCATCGTTTAGGAGCTAACGAAGCACCTCCTGCTATTATGAGTGCTTTCTTGGGAGATCAGCTAAGCAAAATCTTAGATGATTTAGAAACAAGCGTTACCGATAAAAAAATGACCCCTGAGCAGAAGACCGCTTTAAAAATGGGCATTGGTAAAATACCGGATATACTTTTAGATAATACCGATAGAAACCGTACATCGCCATTTGCATTTACGGGTAATAAGTTTGAGTTTAGAGCCGTTGGTTCATCAGCTAATTGCAGCGGACCAATGACAACCCTAAACGCTATTGTGGCCGAGCAGTTAATTAAATTTAAACATGCGGTTGATGCCTTAATTGAAAAAGGAGTTGAAAAAGATGAAGCCATTTTTCAAATATTAAAGAAAGAAATTGTTGCCTCTAAAAAAATTCGTTTTGAAGGAAACGGTTATGGCGACGAGTGGAAAGCAGAAGCTAAAAAACGCGGCTTAAACAACTTTAACACTACGCCTATTGCATTGGATGCATACGTATCTAAATCGTCTTTAAAACTGTTTGAAGACCTGCATATACTTTCTCACAGAGAACAGGAAGCACGTTATGAAATTGCTTTAGAAACTTACACCAAAAAAATACAAATTGAATCGCGCATTATTGGTGATATTGTAACCAATCAAATTATTCCTTCGGCCATTCGTTACCAAAAAACATTGGTAGATAATGTTAGCGGTATGAAATCTATTTTTGATGCAGCTGATTTTAAGAAGACAGCAGGCTCTCAATTAGAGATGATAAAAGAAATATCAGAGCGTGTTACCATCATTAAAAATGATGTAGAAACAATGACAGAAGAACGCAAAAAAGCAAACACCTTGGATAATGCTAAAAAACAAGCACACGCCTATTGCGATAAAGTAAAACCTTTGTTTGAATCTATCCGTTATCATTGCGATAAATTAGAATTGTTGGTTGATGATGCCATGTGGCCATTGCCAAAATACAGAGAGATGCTTTATTTGAAATAGATTTGAGATAAGAGAATTGAGATGTGAGAGAATACAAGAATCCTCCTTAGCATAAGGGGGATTTTTTTTGCTCCAACAAAATAACTTACATTTGTTATAGTAAACCCAACCTTTTAAAATTATAGCCGTATAAGTGTAATATAGAGAACCTAAAATTAATTTTAAAATATAACATGATGAAAAAAAACTACTTTAAAAAAATGTTAATCCTTGCAATAATATGTTTAGGATTAAACCAAATGAGCAACGCACAATGCAATGCCAGTTTTACTTACACATTAACTAATTCATATATAAATGCTACCAGTACTTCTACAGGAACGTTATCAACTACGGAATATAATTGGACCTTATATAATGCTTCAGGAGCAAATATCGGTGGTTTCACTTCTTATGGTGTTTTACCTCCAAGTTTTAGTGTGCCATATAATGGTACTTATTCACTCACATTAACCATTTCTGACTCGATTACTTGTTCAAATACAACTACACAAACTATTACTGTAAGCGGTGAAGCAAATGCACCTGCTTGTAATTCAAGTTTTACTTATACGGTTGGAAGTGCCGGACAGGTATCGTTTACCAATACTTCGCCAACAGATCCTTTAGCCAATACAGGCTATGCATGGTATGTTGATAATAGTTACATTTATGGAAATTCTTCGACTGCAACAAGTCCAACCTATACTTTTTATTATAATGGCACTTATACGGTTGCTTTAAATGTTGGTAATAATTTAGCAGGTTGTTCTACATCATCTTCGCAAACTTTGGCCATTACAAATGCAAATACTGTCCCTCCTTGCAACTCTAATTTTACTTATACTGTTGGAGCAGCAGGGCATGTGGATTTTACTAGCCTATATACAGGAATACCGCATGGAAGTACTTGGAGTTTTGGAGATGGACATTATTTTTCTGATTCAAGTAATATTTCTAATACTTATTTGTATAACGGTACTTATAGTGTTACTTTAAATGTTGAAGATTCTGCAGCTAATTGCTTTAGCAGTACAACCCAAACAATTTCTATTACCAATACAGCTACTCAACCATGTGTTCCTTCGGTTACTTTCAATATGCATCAAGATTCTTTAAATCCGCAGCCTGGTGTATGGTTAGTTAGTACCTATTATTCATCGCAAGTAACCAGCGCCGTTTGGAATTGGGGTGATGGAACTTCTACCACTGGCTTTGCTCCGGCGCATACATACACAGCGGCAGGTAATTATCATATTTGTGTATCTGTTTATTCGGCTTGTGGAGATTCTTCAACTACTTGTCAAAATGATAGTTTATTTAGAATGGCGCATAACAGCACAAACGGAACTAATTCCATTATTTCATTAACTGTACTTAATGTTAATGCAACCGGCATTAAAACTGCGGGTAATGAAACTGCGCAGGTAATTATCTATCCTAATCCAAGCACAGGTTTATTTAACTTAAATATAAATAGTACAAACGCTACAAAAGCACAAATAAACATTAGCAATATTTTAGGCGAAACTGTTTATAGTGAACAAGAGCAAATAAACAACAATACATTCTCTAAAGTGATTGATTTACAAAATTTAGCCAATGGCGCTTATTTTGTGAAAGCAATTGTTGACAATAAAACATTTAGCAGTAAATTAATTATTAGCAAATAAATAATTTATCTTAAAGAAAAGCCGCTTCCAAATCCGAAGCGGCTTTTTTGTTTTATAATTTAAACATATTGATATATCAACTATTGATAAAACATATACATTTGTATATACTTAAATTATGAAAAGAACCAGCAGCGTATTGTTTTATACTATAGACAAGGCTATAAAAACATATCGGCAGTTTGCCCAAAGCCAATTAAAAGAAGCTAATATTGATATAACTATTGATCAATGGTTAGTGTTAAGCACCATTGTAGAGCAGCCCGGTATTAGTCAAACCGATATTGCAGAGTATGTATTTAAAGACAGCGCATCAGTAACACGTATTATAGAAAAACTGGTAGAGCAAAAATACTTGAAAAGAAATTTTCATGAAACAGATAGAAGAATGATTTCTTTAAAAGTTACTATTAAAGGCATTGACATTATTCGTAAAGTAAATCGCGTTGTTTTAAAATATAGGGCAACAGCTCAAGAAGGGTTAACTAAAAAGGAAATAGACGGCGCTAAAGAAACCTTACAAAAAATAATAGATAACTGCAGCAAATAGGTGGATATTTAAATGTTAAAAATTTTACCATTTCAATTTTTATTATTATACTTGCATAGTTAAACACACTTAAAACGGAAATCGCATAGGCAAAAATTTACTTTTTACATTTATTAATAAACAAGTAAAAAGCGAAGCCTATGTCTATTCAGCATTTAGATGATAACCGTTTAGTTAACCTTTATATAAAAGGTAACGAAGAAGCCCTAGCCATTTTAATAAAGCGTCACAAGCAAAAGGTTTACTCCTGCATTTATCTTTTGGTGCGCGACAGGGCGCTTACTGAAGATTTTTTTCAGGATACGTTTGTAAAAGTTATTCAATCGCTTAAAGGCGGCAATTACTACGAAGATGGTAAGTTTGGTGCCTGGTTACAACGCATTGCCAAAAACTTGGTCATTGATTATTTCCGCAAGAACAAAAAAATGAAAACCGTACCCAATGTGGTAAACGAAGACGGTGAAGAAGTTGATATTTTTTCTATTTTACGCATAGAAGATGATAGCAGAAGTGCTGAAGAAAAAATGTACATCAAAAAAACTATGCGTGCTTTGATTGAAGAACTTCCTTACGAGCAAAAAGAAGTAGTTATTATGCGCGCTTATTATGATATGAGCTTTAAAGAAATATCTGATATGACCAATGTTAGCATTAACACCGCTCTTGGGCGCATGCGTTACTCGCTTATTAATCTTAAAAAAATGATGGAAGAGAAGCAAATTGAGATTGCTCTTTAAGCCAATTTATCCTTATATTTTTTAAGTACACAAGCAAGGTTTAGCAAAAAATAAGTATTATTGCTTTGCTAAATATGCTTATGACTGAAGATTTGCTTCATTTTATTTGGAAATACAAGTTACTGAAACCTGTAAATCTTTCTACTACTTCAAATACCAATTTACAAATCATTAAAACAGGAGAGCATAATACCCATGCCGGACCTGATTTTACCAACGCGCGTATAAAGATTGGAGACACTGACTGGGTCGGCACTATAGAAATTCATAAAAAATCATCTGATTGGTTTTTGCACAACCATCATGCTGATAAAGCGTATGATAACGTTATACTGCATGTGGTTTACGAGCATGATAAAGAAATACAAAACTCAAAGCAACAAGCCATCCCCTGTTTAGAATTGAAAACATTTTTAATGGATGGTGTGTTAGAGAAATATGAAAGCTTTTATAAAAATAAGCAAGCCATACCTTGTGGGAGTTTATTTAATGATGTACCCGAT
>CAIXZI010000151.1 GCA_903923915.1 uncultured Bacteroidota bacterium | reverse complement strand
CGGTGTTTTTTTTGAAGAAACAATTTTAGTTACTGTATCAGATTTAACTAAACCTGTCATTTTATAGGCTTCCTCATCTAAGGCAGTCTCAAAAGATATGTTCTGCTTTTTTGCTATTACCTCTACATCAAACATAACTTTTGCATCTGTTCTCATCCATCTTTTAAATCGTAGAATTTTTAAATCTACTTCTCTGTTTGCAAGTCCAGCTTCTCCCTTTGAATAAAGATTATAAGCATCTTCAATAAACCCCCAGCCCATGTCTAATAATGTACATTCTGTTGATGCAAGTATAATCACATCAGCACCTTCAATTTTTTCTTTTAAATTATAAGTAATTGGGTCAGGATTAATGCCTTTGGCATCCCAGTTTTGAGAATAGAAATACCAGTATTCAGAATTTTGGAAAATGTTTTTTGGTAAAGTAGACGCATAAATATTACCCCAATAACTATCGGATATGGTTATTGCTTTTGGTCTAAACTTATTTGTAGTATCCATATACTCAATTTGCGGGTAGGGCATTTTAAAGTGCCCTATTGTAAATAAAGTATTTAAGCCTAAACCAATATCTTCATCTTGCTCCCTCATTTCATAACTCCATTCAACTTTGTTGTATTTAAAATGCCGAAGTTGTTTATTTGTTAAGTTTTCTATATAATGTGTAAGTGAATCAAAAGCGTATATAGCACCATAATAACTCCAGTGAATGCCTGTTTTTGGATATAGGGGGAACTTTGTAGAATTTTTTATCGATTTAAAAAGCGCATTATAATCAATAAAATTTAACCCTGCTTCTTTTGCTTTTTTTGATAAGCACTTGTAATTAGTATTAATAGAATCTGCATTATTAAAATACGAATCAGGGATATATTCAGGATAGTAGCTTGCCTTACCAGGTGCAAATAATAAAACCAGATTAATGTTTAATTTTTTAAGTGTATCACTAATAAATTTTAATTTATTTATTTTATCCGTAATAGCATTCTCTCCAATAAAATCAGCACCTAAATAACTTTTGATATATCTTTCTTCATACAACATATTATCTTTACCAATAGTAATACCATGAGCGGTGGGTATCTTTAAAATTGAAAAATAAATTTGGTTTCTAAATCGAACAAAAAAGTTTCTAAACCCAAATTGCTCTTTTTGATAGATTTCCTTTTTTTGAGTATAGGTTCCGTTGAACCATTTTTTATATGTAAGCGTATCGTTCGGATGGTAGGTTACCCAGCCATCCAGTTTTTTTAATTCAACTACAGAAAACATTTGCTGAATTAAGGGCGCAAACCAAAGCATCATAATTAATGCCAGTATTATTTTCTTGAAATATGGTTGCTTTTTATAAATCAAAATCTAAAATAAATAAATGGATTAAAATCAGATGTTGTAATAAAGGAAATGGAAAGTGTAAATAATATGAAGGCTGTTATTGTAAAAGCAATATTGACCTTAAAAGAATGAGTTTCAAAATAAATATAGTCTTGCATTTTTTTGAATGAAGGTATAGTAAGAAAAAAAGAGAAAATAATTGCAAGTATGAACATAGCTTTAAAATCATTTGGATAAGTAAACCAAATTTTTAACGGTTGAAAACAAAATAAATGTTTAATAAAACCAAAAGCATAATCTAAAGAGGTTGTCCTGAAAAACACCCAACCAATTGAGACTGTCAAAAAGGTAATTAATGTGGCTATCATTGTTCCTGATTTAGAAAGCAATTTTTGCCAACCCATGCGTTCAATCACCAAAAAGAAGCCGTGAAAAATACCCCATATAATAAAATTCCACGAGGCTCCGTGCCAAAAGCCAGATAAAATAAATACAATCCAAAGATTAAAATAAAGCCTCCATTTTGATTTAACTCTATTGCCACCTAATGGAATGTATAAGTAATTTTTCATCCAAGACCCCAGTGTCATATGCCATCTCTGCCAAAACTCCGTGATACTTTTTGATGTATATGGATTATTAAAATTCTCTGGAAAGGTAAAGCCCAACATTTGCCCAATACCAATTGCCATATCAGAATACCCTGAAAAATCAAAATAAATTTGAAATGTATACGCAAACATTCCTATCCAAGCTGTTTGTGCAGAAATATTATCTAATGAAAGTGAAAATGTTTGATCTGCAATTAACCCAACTGTATTTGCTATTAAAACTTTTTTTGAAAGGCCTATTATAAATCTATAAAAACCACCCAAAATCTTATCTATTGAATAAGTAGAAAATCGATCGGTGATTTGATCGGCAATTTGGCTATATCTAATAATAGGCCCGGCAATAAGTTTTGGGAAAAGTATAATATACAGCTGATAATTTAAGAAATTGGTTAAAGGCTTGTGTTCTTT
>CAIXZI010000150.1 GCA_903923915.1 uncultured Bacteroidota bacterium | reverse complement strand
TAAACTATGAAGCTAATTTTACAGTTGGGTAAGCGTTTTATTTTAAAGTTAGTTTGTATTTTCTTTTTTGGTTTTATTTTATGTAATCAAAACGCCCACGCACAATCAAAAGATGGAAATTGGCTTTTGGTTGATGGAATAGATTACCCGCACATGCATCCGTCTGATATGCATTTATTAGATTCTATGCTTACGTTGTACCACAAAGCAACACACGATTCTACCCGATTACGACTTTTAAACGATTTAGTTGAAAATTGTGTTGACGAAGCTGTTTGGCCTAAGTATAATGCCTTTATGCTTAAAATAGCGCAAAGCGGCGATAGCAGTAAACTCTATCTTATTTATCAGGGCGCAGCCCTTAATAACATTGGATACGACGCAGATAATAAAGGAAATGTTATTAAGGCTATTGAATACTACAACAAAGCCCTTAAACTTAGAGAAAAAGCAGGAGATAAAAGAGGCATCGCAGAATCTACCAATAATTTAGGTAGTTTATATAGTTATCAAAATGACATGCCCGCTGCAATTGCTTGCTATGCAAAGGCTGTGCAACTTTATGAAGAAATTGGAGACATAGAAGGCTCTGCACAATCGTTAAATAATTTAGGAAATGGATATAATAATATAAGTAACCATAAAAAATCTATTGAGTACAATACAAAAGCATTACGTATTCAAGAAAAATATAACGATGAGTTGGGTATGTCTAACTCCTTAAGCAATTTAGGAACCGCCTACGAAGAGTTGGGGCAATTAAGTAAGGCTATTGATTATTATGATAGATCATTACAAATTAGAGAGCGAGTTGGCAGCAAATCCGGTATGGCAGAGTCACTACACAGTTTGGGCTCTATTTATTATGATAGTAAAGATTTAAAAAATGCAAAGCAATACGCTGATAAGTCTTATAGTCTTGCCAAAGAGCTTGGTTTTCCAAAACAGATAGAAGACGGGGCACATTTATTGTACAAAATTTATCAAAAAGAAAACAATACTGCCAAAGCTTTAGAAATGTATAAAATATACATTCAAATGCGAGATAGCACAAGCGGTATAGAACAGGTAAGAGAAGCTACCTCATCAAAATATAAATGGGAAGAGCAGCAGCAAAACTTAGAGCACGAAAAGCAAACGGCTATTGCAGCTGCTGAGCAAAAAAAACAACGTTTATTAATGTTGCTTATTATTTGTATAGCTATAGCAACGGCTGTTATAGCACTTATTGTTTTTAAAAACTTACAACGCTATAAAAAAGCAAAGCGCATTATAGAAAAACAAAAAGAACTGGTTGAAGAAAAACAAAAAGAAATATTAGACAGCATACGTTATGCCAAACGCATACAAGATGCCGTACTAAAAGAACAAGAGCATGTATCAACACACCTTCCGGGGCATTTTGTGTTGTTTCAGCCAAAAGATATTGTTAGTGGCGATTTTTATTGGAGTATTGAAAAAGATAACCATTGGTATATAGCTGCTGCAGATTGTACCGGACACGGCGTTCCTGGCGCGTTTCTTACCATATTGGGTACTTCTTTTTTAAACGAGCTAAATGCAACCGATGCCTTATTAACTCCTGCAGAAATTTTAGATAAACTGCGCAGCCGAATGATTGCCGAATTATCTGTTACCAATAAAGAAACCAACGAAACAAAAGATGGTATGGATATTTCTTTAGCCCGATTAAATTTGGTTACCAAAGAATTGATGTGGGCCGGCGCTAATAACCCCTTATGGATTATAAGCAAAAACAAACCAGAACCGCTTACTGAAATACCTGCACACAAGCAGCCAATTGGTTTTTACCCAACTTTAACCCCCTACCCTAATCACATGGTGCAACTCAGCAAAG
>CAIXZI010000149.1 GCA_903923915.1 uncultured Bacteroidota bacterium | reverse complement strand
CCTTTCCTCATTTCTCTGTTGTAAAACCAGATGAGTGGTTAGATTTTGGAGATAATATAAAAGCACGTTTTCAAGCCAACGGACATATACTGGGCTCAACCTTTATCGAGTTACACATTGGCAATAAAAAACTCGTATTTAGTGGTGATGTGGGTCAGGCTAATGATTTATTGTTAAACCCACCAAAGCGTCCGCAAGAAGCAGATATTTTGTTTATTGAAAGTACGTATGGCGATAGAATACATCCAAAAGAAGATATTAAAGAACGACTTAAAACTATTATTTTAGAAACCATTGCAAAAGGAGGCAATGTTATTATACCCAGCTTTGCTGTAGAGCGTACACAAACACTTATGTTTTTATTGTGGCAACTTCGTAAAGAAAATGCCATTCCCGAAATTCCATTTATAATGGATAGCCCTATGGGAAATGATGTGTTAGAGGTTTTTCAAAAACATGCATCTTGGCATAAATTGCCTAAAGCAGATTGCAAAGAAATGTGCAAACAATTTAAACTGGTAACCGATTTTAAAGAAACAATTGCAATAATAGCCGACCCACATCCAAAAGTTATAATTGCTGGTAGTGGCATGGTATCTGGTGGTAGGGTTCTTTCATATTTGCAGCACTACGTAAGTAAACCCGAAACAACTGTTTTGTTTGTTGGCTATCAATCAGAAGGAACAAGAGGAAGAAGGATGCAAAATGGTTCGCACGAGATAAAAATTTATGGAAAGTATTATGAGGTTAAAGCTCGCATCGAAACAATACACGGCTTATCGGCTCATGGTGATCAAAAAGATTTAATAGATTGGTTAAGCGAAATAAAAACGCCTCCACAAAAAGTATTTATTGTGCACGTTGAGAGTCAGGCTGCTGATGCCTTTAGAGTAAAATTAAAAGACACCTATGGTTGGGACTGCACTGTGCCAAAACTTTATGACATTGTGCAAATTAAAAATTAGTTCATTATGGAAGCAACTGCTGATCCCTTAAAGCTTAAATATCTGGGTATTGACACCTTGAATGAGCATGTAGTGTATATGTTAAAGGATTGTCATATCTGCCTTTCAGAAGGTTTTGAATCGTTAAATAGAGTTTTAGTTACAGTAAACAGCTATTCTATCATTGCTACCTTAAATATTATTAAAGAAGGTATTTTAAAAGAAGGCGAAGCATCTTTGTCTGAATGTGCTTGGCATAATTTAAAGGTAAAAGAAGGAGACAAAATATATTTCTCGCATCTGCCCTTGGTAAATTCTATGCATGCGGTTAGAAGTAAAATGTATCGCAAATCTTTAAGCGAAAATGATTTTCAATCTATTTTAAAGGATATTGTAGATGAAAAATATTCTAACATAGAAGTAGCTGCTTTTGTAACTGCCTGCGCCGGAGATAATTTAAATGAAAGCGAAATTATTTCGTTAACAAAAGCCATGATTAATGTGGGGCAAAAATTAAACTGGAACAAAGAACTGGTATTAGATAAACATTGCGTTGGCGGATTACCCGGAAACAGAACTACACCTATAGTAGTTGCCATAGTAGCTGCTGCAGGATATACTATTCCTAAAACATCTTCACGTGCCATAACATCTCCTGCTGGAACAGCAGACACTATTGAAACTATGACACCCGTTAATCTCAGCATCGAACAAATAAAAGAAGTTATAAAAAAAGAGAATGGTTGTTTTGTTTGGGGAGGTAATGTAAAACTTAGTCCGGCCGATGATATTATTATTAGAATAGAAAGGGCTTTAGATGTAGATAGTGAAGGGCAAATGATTGCCTCGGTGCTTTCTAAAAAAATAGCCGCAGGTTCAACTCACGTAGTAATTGATATTCCGGTTGGTAAAACAGCAAAGGTAAGAACAGAGCAAGATGCCGAAAAATTGAAATATTATTTTAAAGTAGTTGGCAGAGCAGTAGGTTTAAAGGTAAAGGTTTTGATAACAGATGGCTCACAACCCATAGGCAGAGGCATTGGCCCTGCATTAGAGGCAATGGACGTACTAAGTGTTTTACGTAACGAAGCAAATGCACCACAAGATTTAAAAGAAAGGGCTTTGCAAATTGCAGGCGCTGTTATTGATTTAGCTGTTAATTCGACTAAAGGAAAAGGAGAAATTATTGCTCGCGAAATTCTTGAATCAGGAAAAGCTCTTACAAAGTTTATGGCTATTTGCCAAGCACAAGGTGGTTTTACCGAACCTACTTATGCAAAATATAAATACGAAGTAAGAGCCACAAGTATCGGTATCGTTACTGAAATAGATAACCGCCGCATAGCTAAGCTTGCTAAACTGGCTGGGGCTCCTAAAGACCACGCAGCAGGCATTTTATTAAACACTATGGTAAATGCAAAAGTGGGTAAAGACGATTTATTATTTACCATCTACACACATCACAACGGCATTTTAAATTATGCACTTGAATATTTAAAGGCAGAAAAAAACATCATCACTATACAATAATATGAATATCATTTACTTTTCTTTACCTGGCAACGAAGAACTAACCAACATCTTAGCACAAAAAAGCAAAGCAGAAATTGGTAAATCAGAGATTCGTTATTTCCCGGATAAAGAAACCTACATCCGAGTTTTATCAGCTGTAAAGCAAAAGCATGTTGTTTTAGTTTGCACACTTCATCAGCCCGATGATAAATTACTACCACTTTATTTCCTATCACAAACTTTAAAATCATTAGGTGCATTATCGGTCAATCTAATCTCTCCGTATTTAGCGTATATGAGGCAGGATAAAGTATTTAAAGAAGGCGAAGGCATAACTTCTACCTATTTTTCCAAATTGCTTTCAGGTTTTGCAGATAGCCTGATTACTATAGATCCGCATTTGCATAGAAGAAGTTCTTTAAACGAAATTTACACCATACCTACAAAAGTTACCCATGCTGCAGATCATATTTCTGTCTGGATAAAAAAAAATGTAAGTAATCCCGTTTTAATTGGTCCTGATGAAGAAAGCGAGCAATGGGTTGCCGATGTAGCAAAAAAAGCTGAAGCTAATTTTACCGTACTTAAAAAAGTTCGACGTGGAGATAATGATGTAGAAGTTTCTGTACCTCATATGGAGCAATACAAAACATGCACCCCTATTTTAGTAGATGATATTATCTCTACAGGCAGAACCATGATAGAAACTCTACATCACTTAAAAAAATTGGGGATGCAAGCTCCTGTTTGCATTGGTGTACACGCTGTTTTTGCAGAGCAAGCTTACCAGAATTTGAAAGATGCAGGTGCCGCAAAAATAATTACTTGCAACACCATTCCACATCCCAGCAATCAAATTTTGGTGACATAACTCATCACAGTTGTGGAGAAATAGAGGATATTAAACGAAAACTTCTGGAGAGTTATTCCATCCCGCCCGGG
>CAIXZI010000148.1 GCA_903923915.1 uncultured Bacteroidota bacterium | reverse complement strand
TGCAAGTGATTTATTGTTTGGTGCTGATGGCGCTTTTGCTGCCAGTCGTTTAAACATGCAGCTTAGCAGCGATAGATTTGAATACAAACAACATTATATTGAAGCGGGTTATAAAGAATTAATTATTCCTCCCGGAAAAAATGGCGAATTTTTATTAGAGAAAAATGCCTTACACATTTGGCCTCGCGGTAGTTTTATGATGATTGCTTTGCCTAATCCGGATGGTAATTTTACTTGCACCTTATTTCTTCCATTTGAAGGAGAAAAATCATTTGCCAACTTAAAAACCAAAGAAGCGGTAAAGAAATTTTTTGATGAAGAGTTTCCAAGTGCGGTACCTTTAATGCCAACGTTGCTAGATGATTTTATGAATAACCCGGTTTCATCATTAGTAACCGTAAAATGCTTTCCCTGGACGTTTGATAATAAAATTGCTTTAATTGGTGATGCAGCCCATGCTATTGTTCCTTTTTACGGACAAGGCATGAATTGTGGTTTTGAAGATTGCGTAGTATTGGATGAATTAATATCTAAACACAACGAAAACTGGGAAGCTGTTTTGCAGGAATATCAATCATTAAGAAAGCCTGATGGTGATGCCATTGCAGATTTGGCCGTTGGTAATTTTATCGAAATGCGTGATAAAACAGCTGATCCGGTGTTTTTATTACAGAAAAAAATTGAAGCCCGCTTTAGTGAAAAACACCCTGATAAATGGATACCACTATATCCAATGGTTACGTTTAGTCCGCAGATACGCTACAGTACCGCTTTACAAGAAGGTAACAAGCAGCAAGCCATTATGGACATGATTATGGCTAAAAAAGACATAGAACATAAATGGGATAGCGAAGAAGTTGAAAACGAAATTTTAAGCATGCTTAAATAAATGAAAAAAATAATTTTCTGTTTTGTCTTTTGCATCTTATCTCTTGCATCTTATGCACAAATTAAGCACAAGGTAATGGTCATTCCATTTGAGCCTAAGTTGTATATGAGTCAAATTGATCATAAAATAAATGCTGAAACAAAACTTACCCAAAAAGAAATAAAAGAAGCCTTTAGAAAGAGTGTAAATACTGAGTTAGCTAAAGCATTAAAACAAAAATATGAAGTGTTAGATTTGGAAAAGGATACTGCAAAGTATAAAAAAGACATCCTAAATATTTATAAAAACATAACCTACACCTACGAAAAAATACCTGATCAATCGCATTATAAAGTACCTGAAGAAGAAAAGGGCAAGAAAGGTGCAAACATCGAGCATGGACAAATTTTAATTGAATCAAATGCAGATGCACGTTTTATGAATGCTAAAGTAATCAGTCCGGCACTTATACCTGCACTATTTGTAAAGCATAAAACAGATCTATTTTTATTTATTAATCAGTTAGATATTATTTCTAACCAACTGGCGGCCGGGGATATGGGTACTACCTCAGAGCGAATGCTTACTTTGCATTATACCATATTTACGGTTGATGCAAAAGAAATAAACTCGGGTACATGCAGCATAAAGTTTCCGGCAGATGTAAATACGCCTGCTAAAATTACTTCGGGATATGTTAGTAAAATCAGTACTGAAATTGTGCGTAGAATTGCCCTTGCTTTAAGCAAAATTGAGGCTGCGCCTAAGAAATAAGTACAGGTCTCAATTATCGTATCTCACTACTCAAATCTTACTTTAAAATAGTATTTTTGCAAAAAGAAATTATTTATGGCGCAATTAGTTATTTTTAGACACGGACAATCGGTTTGGAACTTAGAAAATAAATTTACCGGATGGGTGGATGTAGCTCTTACTGACAAAGGTATTGAGGAGGCTAAAGCTGCCGGACAAAAACTAAAAGGAATTCATTTTGATGAAGGATACGCTTCTGATTTAAAACGTGCACAAGAAACCTTAAAACTTGCCTTAGAAGTATCGGGGCATAAAAATGTTCCAATTACCCATAACAAAGCCCTTAATGAGCGTATGTATGGCGATTTGCAAGGTTTAAATAAAGCAGAAACTGCCGCTAAGTTTGGCGAAGATCAGGTAAAAATTTGGCGCAGAAGTTATGATATTGCCCCACCTAATGGCGAAAGTTTAAAAGATACCGCAGCACGTGTAATACCTTATTTTGAAAAAGAAATTGAACCAAAATTAAAAGCCGGAAAAAATATTGTAATTGCGGCGCATGGTAATAGCTTACGTGCGTTAATTATGCATTTAGAAAAAATGACTCCTGAACAAATTTTAGAATTTGAAATTGGTACAGCTCAGCCGCGTATGTATGAATTGAATAATGATTTAAGCGTTAATAAAGCATATAATTTATAATGATTAGTAACGAAGGAAAAGTAATAGCCGTTGATTTTGACGGAACCATTGTAGAGCATGCCTATCCTAAAATTGGCAAAGAAATGTTGTTTGCTTTTGATACCATGAAAGCATTACAAAAAAAAGGACATAAACTTATTTTGTGGACCTTTAGAGATACTGATTTATTAGTGGAGGCGGTTGAATTTTGTAAAGAAAATGGAGTTACTTTTTATGCCGTAAACAAAAGTTATCCTGAAGAACAATATACACACTCAATTAGCCGAAAAATTAATGCCGATATATTTATCGACGATCGTAATGTTGGCGGTTTTCCGGGTTGGAGTAAAATATGGCAAACGCTGCATCCCGAAGGCGGCGAGTTTAATCATATTTACGAAGATGAACAGGCGCATAGAAACTATCGCAAAAAAAACGAATCTTTTATAAAACGAATTTTTGGTAAATAATACATGATATATTTAAAAACAGCAGAAGAAATTGAATTAATGCGTCACTCGGCGCAAATCGTTTCTAAAACATTGGGCCTAGTTGCTTCTGAAATTAAAGAAGGCGTTACTTTAAAACACTTAGATAAAATTGCAGAAGAATTTATCAGAGATAATGGGGGAGTGCCTGTGTTTAAAGGTTATAACGGCTTTCCGGCAAGTTTATGCCTTTCTATGAATGAGCAAGTAGTACACGGAATTCCTTCTGATAAAATTTTAAAAAGTGGAGATATTATTTCGGTTGATTGTGGCGTGAAAAAACAAGGCTTTGTTGGCGATCATGCTTATACTTTTTGTTGCGGTGAAATAAAAAAAGAAGTACAAGATTTAGTGCGCGTTACTAAAGAAAGTTTATACGTTGGTATAGAACAGGTAAAAAGCGGTAACCGCATTGGCGATGTTAGTTTTGCTATACAACAGTATGCCGAAAAGCATGGTTATGGAGTTGTGCGTGAGTTGGTAGGGCATGGGTTAGGAAAGAGCCTGCATGAAAAACCAGAAGTACCTAACTATGGTAAACGTGGTAGCGGCGCTAAAATTCAGAATGGTTTGACTATTGCTATTGAACCCATGATTAATATGGGCACCAAAGATATTAAGCAACTTAGTGATGGTTGGACTATCATTACCAAAGATAAAAAACCATCTGCCCATTTTGAGCACGATGTAGCCGTTGTAAACGGTGTGGCCGATATACTTTCTACTTTTTCGTTTGCTGAAGAAGCCATGAATAAGAATGATTTTTTAGTGAAAATTTAATTTTCTTCTCGAGTCTTCGGCAAACTCAGACTGACGATGAGAGATGTCATATTGAGTCTGTCGAAATATGAGGTTCGCTTATGTGATTAAATTTAAACGACTTCTAATTATTTTGAAAGCAGGTATTCTATTTTAAGAACGGCTAAATTATTTTGAAAAATAACATTGAGGTAGTTGCTTTCTATATCAAGGGCATTGCTAACAACGGTAAGATAATCTACATAACTAATTTCTTTTGTTTCATAAGATTTTAATGCTTGCTCTATTATTACCTGAGATTTTACCAAGGCACTTTTCTTATAAAAACTAATACTGTTTTGATATTTTAAGTACAGTGTGTATGATTGTTTAAACTGCCCTTCAAAAACTGTTTTGTTGTAGTTGTAATTGCTTTGTGCTACCTGCGTAGTAATATCTGCTGCTTTTATTTTTGCACTTTGCGGATAAAACCAAAGCGGAATGTTTACGCCTAAAAGTAAACCTGTTAATCTATTTTTTGTACTTAAAGTATAAGGACCGTTGCCAATATCGGCCGGACCATAAATAGATAAATTCCAGTAACCAACTTGTAGGTCGGGCAGTATTTTATTTACCTCTAACGTTTTATTTTTTCTTCCGGCAACTACTTGTTGGTCTAAGTATAAAAGATACGGGTGTGCTGAAATATTGTTGCTATCAGCGCTTATATTTAATGCGTTTTTAGTAAGGTCTTCATTTTCAATATCTACTTCTACATCACTATTTAATAAGGTTTGTAATTGAATTTGAAAAGCATTAATGTCTTCTTCGTTTTCTAATAACTGGTTTTTAATTTCCATTACTTTGGTTTCGGCTGTTGTTTTTTCTAATAAACTTGCAGTTCCGGTTTCGTATTTTAATTGACCAGATTTGGCAAAGCTTTGGTAAATGCTATCTTCTTTTTCTAACAGGCGTTCAATGGCATAATAATAAAGTAGCGAATAATAAGTGCTTTTTACCTGATAAATTAAATCGGCTTGCGTAGCTGCTAATTTATACTCGCTACCTTTAATATAAGCTTTTGCTAAAGCATTGTGGGCTGTAAATACCGTAGGAAAAGGTATTTGCTGAGAAACTGTTACACAATTATCGTATTTATATACCGAGTTAAACTGACCTTGTGCAAACAATACGTTTGTTTTAGGGATTTCAGTGCCGGCTTTTTTAAATTGCTTTTGGTAAGCCACATCTAAATTTGCTGTTTTGATATTTTCGTTGTTTTTAATAGCAAAATCTACACACTCCTGCAGGTTCATTTTTTTGATTGTGTTATTTTGCCCAAAAAGATGAAGTCCTATAAATAAAAATATCCCTAACAGTTTTTTCATATGCTTGTTTTAAACTAAAAACTAAGGTAAAATAAAAATTATATAAAATAAAAAAGGGATTCATTACGAATCCCTTTTATGTGATTAAGAGTAAATAAAAATTATTACCCTTTCATGTCTTGAATGTCTAACATACCAATAGGTTTGCCATTATCAAGCACTAATAGAGTATCAACGTTGGTCTTTTTAAACACACCCGCTGCTTCGTTTAATAAAGCACTTGCTTCAACACTAATAGCTGGATTAAACGTTAAATCACTTAATTTCTTAGCTAAAATATCTCTTCCTTTTTCAGAAATTAAACGACGAAGTGCCCCATCTGTAAATACACCTAAAACAGAATTATCTTTATTTACAACCGTAATAGCGCCAAAGCCATACTCAGTCATTTTTACAATAGCTTCTGTAATGTTTGTATCAGCAGCCACAATAGGATTTACCCCGTTGATGGCTTCTTTTACACGCACTGTCATTAAACGCGTATCAGCAATAAACTGATCTGTTCCAACTGTTGTAAAGTTATTTTCGGTAAGCTGTTTCATTATTTTTAATGGAACGGT
>CAIXZI010000147.1 GCA_903923915.1 uncultured Bacteroidota bacterium | reverse complement strand
TACCGATAAAGTAATTATTTGGACACGTGTAACTCCCGATACCAATCAAATTGGAAATGCTGTTTCTGTTAACTGGCGTATAGCAACCGATACGGGTATGGCAAACATAATAGGCTCTGGCTCTGTTTCAACCGATTCAAGTTTAGATTATACCGTAAAAGTAGATGTAAGCGGTTTGCAACCCAACACATTTTATTTTTATGAGTTTGAAGCTAATGGATACAATTCTATAAGAGGTCGTACTAAAACAATTCCTTTAAACAATGCAGATAGTTTACGCTTTGCCGTAGTTTCTTGCGCCAATTACGAGGCTGGATATTTCAACTCGTATGCCAGTCTTTTACAACGAAATGATTTTGACGGTGTGTTTGCCATTGGCGATTATATATACGAATATGAAAATGGGGGCTATGCGCCCAATGCAGCTGCAAACAGACACTGGCAACCGGCTAATGAAATACTGACATTAGCTGATTACCGGACCCGTTATTCTACCTACCGTTTAGATGATGATTTAAGAAAATTACACCAACAATATCCGTTTACCATTGTTTGGGATGACCATGAGTTTGCTAATGATGCCTGGATGAATGGCGCACAAAATCATACCACAGCTACCGAAGGAAGTTGGGCTATAAGAAAAGCCAACGGAAAAAAATCTTTTTTTGAATGGCAGCCTATACGTCCTATTGTTACAGCACCGGCTGATACCTTTCATATTTACAGAACATTTAACTATGGTGGCTTGGTTGATTTTATTATGCTAGATACCAGAATACATGGTAGAGAATTGCAATCGGGTACTACAGGCACGGTGGTAACTTCTCCTACAAGACAATTGCTAGGCTCTGACCAATATACCTGGTTGTGTAATAAATTAGATTCGAGCACAGCTAAATGGAAAGTATTAGGCCAACAAGTAATGATGGCTCCTTTAAAAGTTTTTGGTCAGGCTATCAATGGCGACCAATGGGATGGCTATCCGGCACAGCGCGATAGTGTTTTTAATCATATTATAAACCATAACATAATTGATGTAGTTGTAATTACCGGAGATATTCATTCATCATGGGCAAACGATTTACCAACAGCATCTTACAATAGTTCTACGGGTGCAGGCTCTGCCGGTGTAGAATTTGTAAGCCCCAGTGTAACTTCGCCGGGCACCACTATTGCAGGCGGTGCAACACTGGTAATGGCATCAAATAGCCATATAAAATTTGCAGATCTTACGCAGCATGGTTATACAATACTAGATATCAATAAAAAAAGAACTCAGTCTGATTGGTATTTTGTTGCCACTTTAGATTCTGCTAACCCGGCAACCACTTATGCATCCTCTTATTATGTAAATGATTTGCAACGCCATCTTAAACATGCTACCGGTGCAGCTGTGCCACGCAGCCATATAGCTTACGTTAATGCCCCGTTTTGTCCGCGCCCATCAAGCACTACATCACTTCAAAATTATTCAGATAATAATGTGTTGTTAGGTTTTTATCCTAACCCTGTTTACGATTTTCTTACCCTACAGTATTACAATTCGGTTAGTTCGGATGTTGTTATAAAAGTATATGACATTAACGGAAAATTAGTGCAGGAAAACGCAGAAGGAAAAATGCCAAGAGGTGTTTTTAAAACCTATGTAAATATACAACCGTTGCAAGCGGGTTCGTATATCCTACAAATAGAATCGGCATCTGGTGTAATAAAACAAAAGTTTATTAAAGATTAATTAGTAATCGCCCCCTATCTTTCTGGTATTAAGTGTTGCATCACTGCTTAGTGGCAGGCGAGTTGGTGCAACAGAAATTGACGATGTATCTGTAAGGCAAAGCAGAAAAGCCTTAATGTTTTTAAGTTCTTTTTTAGATAGGTTTAAAGAATCAAAGGGTAGTGTTTGGTTTTCTAATTGCATATGAAAACCTGCTGCGCCACCTTTGTTATAAAAAGCAAGCACTTCGTCCAGCGTTTTATAAACTCCGTTATGCATATAAGGGGCAGTAAGTTCAATATTTCTAATGCCTGGTGTTTTAAAGGCAAAACGATGAATGATGGAACGCGTAACTTTTTGACGCCCAATATCCGCATCAATTTTTTTATTGTCGGCTTGTTCAGGCACTCCTATTACTTCAAATTCGTTGTCGTTATAAAACGGAGGAGTTGTGCCGTTAAATAATGGAAAGAAGTGGCATGAGCCACATAAGGCTTTGCCAGCAAATAAGTTATACCCATTAATTTCAGCCTTAGATAATTGCTTATAATCTCCTAAAAGGTATTTATCAAACCTACTGTTTCTTGAATCTAATATTTTTTCAAACTCGGCAATAGCCTTTAATATACCGTAAAAAGATACCGTTGTATCAGCCGTTCCTTTAAAGGCGGAGGCAAATAATTGTTTATACTCATTACAGGTACTTAATTTTTTAACCATATCATTTGCATTGCCATTC
>CAIXZI010000146.1 GCA_903923915.1 uncultured Bacteroidota bacterium | reverse complement strand
AGCATCAAAAGCATCTAACTTACCATAGCCCCAGGTGCTATTGGGTAAATTGTTTCCGGTGTAATAATCTTTGGCGGTGCAACCCGTAATAGCCTGTTTAATTTGCAGGTTTGTGGCCGTAGGATTTTTTTGCAGATATAATACAGCAACACCCGCTACATTGGGCGCTGCCGAAGAAGTTCCGCTAAATACCATATACATAGTATCTTGAGAAGAATTACAATCATTAGGATAATTTATTGCTTGATCCTGACACGCCCATAAAGCCCCGGGTGCAACAATATTGTCTCCGGTTGCAGCAATATCCGGTTTAATTCGTCCATCGCGGGTTGGACCTCGGCTGCAATCATAAGCCAATGTATCATAAGGACCGGGTTTAGGACAGAACACACCATTAAAAGTTGTAAAACCTGTACGTTCGGTATAATTAGCCACGGTTATTACATTATTACTGCACTGAAAACTTGTACAGATTGTTTGCAACGAATCAGGTGCTTTATAATATGTCATTTTTGGAATGCTTGCTAAAGCTGATGGAATTTGGTTTACAGGAAAGTATTCAAAATCCCAGGCATCAAAAGAGCCTGAGCCTGTTGTTTCTAAAGTCCAGAAATAAGCAGAAGAATCTGCCATAATATTTATATCTAACTCATACGTTCCGCCATTAATAGCAGCAGCGGTTTGTACTTTACCAATTCGTTTACCATTAAACATAATCGAATCGGTAATAAGCGTATTTAAGCATGATGTAATGTTTCTGAAATTAATATTCCCTTCATACTGATACGTTGTTCCATTATAAACACCAATGGTATAATGTACGTTTTTAAAACTAGTAGTATCGGCAAACAAACCATAACTAAACGGATTGTTTGAACCGTTTTGCATAAACGTAAAATTGGTATCAGCACTAACTGTATAACCTAAATGAAAACTATATTGGCCTGCATTACCTGCCGCTGCCACCACACAGCGCCCGGGTATGTTGGCTGTCATGCCATCTATAATTTGTGCTTGTAAATCTTGTCCGTCGTGAGACCCATAATAATCTCCCAAACTTAAATTAATAACTAATGGTTGATTTAATGCATTTGCTTTAGTAACCAAATAATTTACAGCATCCGAAATTACCGGACCATTACTGCTAAAATCTAAAGCTACACACATAATATCCGCTTTAGTGGCTATTCCTTTGTAAATAAAATTGCCCCTGCCATTGCCCGCAGCAATGCCTGCCACCCTTGTTCCGTGCCCATAAGAACCCCAATCTATAAAATCAGATAAACCACTATCTAATTTTTGGTTGCTCCATTCTTGTCCATAATTAAATGGCTGAGGAATGTTGCCCCCTGTAGTTCCTGTGTTTTGATCCCAAAACCATTTTATACGACTTTTACCCGTACTGTCTTTAAAATCAGGATGTGTAAAATCCATTCCGGTATCAATTAATCCAAAAATAACGCCAGTACCATCATAAGCCTGTGGCAAAGGAGCTGCACCCTGATGAACTTTAAGTACATTGTTTTTTATGTTAGAAGTATCATCTAAGGTGCGTAAATGGTTAATGTAATACTCTATTTGTTTTATTTCCGGGTTTTTAGCTAAAGCTTGAATGGCCTGCCCGTTAAGGAGTACAGAGCTTATGTTGCCGGTACTATATTTAAAATATCCTTTATTTGACGACACAAACTCTTTTACTACATTAACATTTCCTTTTACCAAAACAGCGTATGTTTTTGTATTGTCTTTATGAAGTGCTTTTATAAGAGCCACATTCATTTTTGATTGCTGAGCCACACAGGTTACCGAAATTAAAACGGATAAAAATAGAAGTCTAATCATTAAACTAAATTACTAATTTTAACCGAATTTTTATAGGCTTATGAATTTTATAATAAAATTAATTTTATCAACCATTGCTGTATTAATTACCGCTTGGTTATTGCCTGGCGTTAGCATTGATGGCAACAGTTTTTTTACCGCTTTTATTTTGGCTATAGTATTGGCATTTTTAAATGCTGTGTTAAAGCCTATTTTAGTTTTTTTAACCATCCCTGTAACCATACTTACACTTGGGTTATTTTATCTGGTTATAAATGCCTTAATTATTATTTTGGCAGAGCATTTGGTAGATGGCTTTCACGTAAGAGGTTTTTTTACCGCACTTTTATTTAGTATCGTTTTGTCGCTTATATCATCTGTACTGGATGCTTTGGCAGGAGTAAATAAGAAGGATTAATAATTAAAAGATAGTATGTTTCAGAGTTTTAAAATTAATAATACAAACATCTTTTTTTTATTTCTCCAATTAATCATTTTTATTTTCTCTCTGTGCGTTTTCTCCCCTCTTGGAAGTCCATTTATTAATTCTGACCAGGCTATACATATTTTAATGGCTAACTCTATTTCTATTCCTGATGACTTATATTATTGGAATCAGGATAGATTGGGTAGCTTATTACCTATTTTGGCAAACCTTTTAGTAAGAATATT
>CAIXZI010000145.1 GCA_903923915.1 uncultured Bacteroidota bacterium | reverse complement strand
TTAAACCGAGAACAGATGCGTTAATAAGTGCTTTGTTATCTTCTTGAATTTCTTCCGAACCTTCACTACTGAAATCATAGGCGTTCAAAAACTCAAATAAATATTCTAAAGTATTTAAACTTCCAGTTCGCTTTTTGCCTTGGTCATTCTTTAATACAGTAGTTGAAATAATTGGAATTTTCTTGTCATCCTTTAAGTTGCTAATGAATAAGGTTACTTGTTCTATGTCAGTAGGCTCGAAAAGTGATGAGTTTAGATATGGAACTTTTTCAAATGCTTTTTTTACATCATCGTTTCTGTCCTTAAACTTACGAGCCAACACTTGAAAGAACAAGCTGTTTAGGTCATCATAGGTTTTGATTTTATCTAAATTCAGAAAAGAATATGATTTGTCGCCTTTGTGATAAGTTATAAGTTGGGCTTCCAACAACTTTAAAAATAAAATCCTATTTATCCAAGTAATGCTTAATTCAAGTGCAACGCTGAATAATCTTTCTGGAATTGTGCTTCCGAATTGGCTTGGTTTTTCAAGTCGGCTTAATTTATCTAAACTGTCAAGCTGAATAATTGCATCTTCGAGTATTGTTCCTGAATGTCTTTCGCCTGATTTATTTCTTTCAATAAGTTTTTTGTTTCCTTCTTTGGTTTCGGTCAAGCCGATAATGTGCAACAACTCGCTATAAAAGCGTTTGTCAAGACTGTTGCTGTCGTTTGTGAAAGGAAGTTTTAAAAGATGTTCAGGTGATAAGAGTTTGAATAAAGCAATTAGCGAATTGTCGTCCGCTTTGTCATCATTGCGAAGTGGCTTTTGATAATCTTGAATATTGAAGTATGTAAATTCAATTTCTGCTGTTATGTCGGCAATAAAAGGCTCGGCAATTTGTTTGTAGAAAAAATCAGTTTTTGTGTCTGCCAAACGTCCGCCTTCAAATTCTGTAAATTGCTTTACGAGATTTTTGTTTTGAGCAAAAAGTCTATCGAATAGGGTAGCGTCAAAAATGAACCATTCGTTAATGTTGGTCGCTACCAAGTGTTTTACTTCAAGATTTTTATGTGTTATTCTTTCTCGTAAGTAGTAAAGCACTAATTCCTGAAACGCTTTTGCGTTCAGTTTTTTAGTGGTAATCATTTCTGATTTATTGGTCGGCTTTTTAGCTTCAATGATTACACCAACGGAACTTTTAGCCGTGTTTCCATTATGAATAACAAGGTCGTTTCGACCTTTAGTATTTATATAATGGTTTGGGTCGTAGTATGTTTTCTTTAAGAAGTCAATGACAAGGTTTTTATGAAACTCTTCGCTTTCGGTGTCATTTGTCCTGTCGAGTAAAGCAATTAGATTAGTCTTGAAACCTTCAATTTCAGTCCTGTTCGGTTTTACTTTTAAAAAGGCTTTGTTTAATGCCTTTCGTGGTTTCAATTCTATTATTTTCATCTACAATTTTATATTCTTTTTTCAGTCGGTTAAGATAAGTTTTTATGTCGAAACGGTGTCAGTGCGTTGGCGAAAAAATGGCTCTTTTGGTTTTGCGAAGGGTCGGCTTGTGTGTCGGGCAAAACCAAATGTGCCATTTTGTGCGGTTGGCTTTTCGGGTCGTTTTTCTGTCGGTTTGATGTTGCTCTGTCGGTCGTCATAGGGTTGCAGCTAACGTTTTGCAGCTAACGGCAGGGCGGTTTTGAAACGCAAAACTGTCGGCTGTGAAATGTGAAACTAAGATACGAAATGTTTTTAATTTACCGATTCAGCCGCCTTGCCGATTAGGTGCGGTTATGTGTAGTTAAAACTACTTAGTCAAATTTAATACGAATAGATGCCTTGGGGCATGAGTAACAATTTGAAGTGTAAAACTCAAAATTTCTTCTTTGTCCTGGTTGTAGTTCGTCACTGTCAACGGCATATGCGTCGTCTGTATTTGTCACATTACCAGATTTGTCTTTATAAGTTATTTCAACCTTAACAAAGCTAACTGGGATTTCCGAATTATTTACAATTGTCCCAGTACCTTTTACGCTGTTACCATAAGACGATTCATAGTCCCACTTTTCAATTGTCACCTTTTCTTCAACACCTTCCATGATTTTTTGTTTTTCCATATCCGATTTGCCGGGAGCATAATCTTTTATTTTGTCAAAAACAAAAAAGTCATAGCTGTCAGTAATAATCCACTTGTCAAATTTCTTCTCTGTAACAAATGCAATGTTACGGTCGAGTTTAGCGCCGAAACCATTTGTCGCGGTACCCTCAACAAGAACAATTGTCTTACCATCTTTTTCTTTAGAGGTCAATTTCCACGAGTCAACTTTGTAATAGGAATTTTTCATTAATAATTTTGACGTAAAAGGTATGTCGAACAGGGAATAAATGTCTTTGTCGCTTTCATTTTGGTTCTTGAAATAATTTAGGGCGTTGTCAACAGTTTTTTGTCCGCCACCCACAAAGAGGTCGGCTATTTTATCTTTAAAAAAATAACCCGCTGTCCCCAATGCAATGAGAAGTCCGCAGATAATAAGGAATTTGGGTTTGATGTTAATTGTCATATTGTATGTTTTAGGTTTTCGGTCGTCCGTTTTAATTACACATAACGTTTGGCAGCCTGATTTTCGAGCGGGTTTGAAACGACCAACTGTCAACCGAGCACAAAACTTAAGCTAAAGATACAAATTTTCGTTTACCGATTTCGCCCGCTTGAAATTCAGACTGCTGTTAGTGGTTGGCGCTTTAGTCCTGCTTGAGTAACGCAACAATGTCCAAGTCGAACTGGTTTTTTATAAACTCCAATGTCGTGGGTTGGCTTTGCAAAGAAGCTTTTATGAGTTGTGTTGTAAATAGTCCGCCTTTTTTTAACCACTTTGCATTAGCACTGTCAACTGCTTTTAACCATTCAACTTTAAGAACATATTCTGAATTTTCGTTGTCGCTGTTGTCAAACATATTTTTCATTTTTAATGGAAGGTCACGAAGTGATTTACCATTATGTTTAAAGTTTGCGATACGAACAGCTTTTTCTTTTACCCGTCCAATGCCAACGAAGCCGTGAGTTTTCAAATAAGGTATTACAATGTCGCCGGTCTCCAATGTCCGAATTGGGTCACTCCATTTCTTGTCTTGTCCTGCGGAAAGAAAATTAAATTGCTTGCAGTCGTCCCAGCAACGATGTTCGCCTTGTCCAACGTTTACATAATAAATACCGTTTTTAAAGTCAAAGCCAGCGAGGTCTTCATGAAAAGTGTCGTGTGGTCGAAATTTGTCTGCGAAATGTCCTGATGATTTATTTGTAAGTGTCCGCCCAAGTTTCCATATTAAAGTCTTTTCTATAAGGAAAGCCTCTCGTTCTGTCAAGTCCTTAGCAATAACTTTTATTATTGGATGCAAGCCCGCTTTTTGAATTGCTTTTATTCGGGTTGCTTTTTCGGAGTCGCTGTCGTCAGAAAGATGAGCCTCTTTGCGACTGCCTTTTCCTTTACCGTAATAAAACTCTTCAAAGTTTCTCGGGTCGATGTAAACGTAAACGTAATATTCTTCTTTGTCTGCCATGTTTATTGTTTTCGGTCGTCAAGCGCTTACCACTAACTTGTTTATATAAAGGGTTTTTCTACGCAAAACCCTTTAAAAACAACCAAAAATAGTTGGCTTTGCCCGGTTTTGT
>CAIXZI010000144.1 GCA_903923915.1 uncultured Bacteroidota bacterium | reverse complement strand
GTATTTTATCGTCGCTTGATGGTTTTAGTAAAATTTTATTGCCTGATAATAGTACGCACATAAAATCATGAAAACCAACGGCAGGGATATTTCCGGCCATAATAACAGCAACTGTTTTAGGTGTTTTTGGTTCTTTAATTTCTTTTGCAAATTTGTTTAGCTCTGTCTCTTCTAACATCAACACAATGCCTTGCAAAGCCTTTAAAATATACTCTTTTGTAAACCAACCATTATATGAATAGCTTTCATCAATGGCTTTATCTAAGTCATCAAATTTATTTTTATGAGAAGCGGTTTTTCTTTCAGACAAGAAGTCTGACAAAAAATCTTTCAATTTTATAAATGCTTGTATTCTTCTTTCCATAATTCAATAACTCTACAATTCTATAAATCAATAAATGATGCTTATATTTGCACCGATTTTTTCAGCAAAACTAAACTAAAATGGCTATTAAAATAACTGACGAATGTATTAATTGTGGGGCTTGCGAACCTGAGTGCCCTAATAACGCTATTTACGAAGGCGGTGCCGAGTGGCGCTTTGCTGACGGAAGCACCGTTACAGGCATGTTTAAGGGTTTAAGCACCGGCATTGAAGCTGATGCAAGTGCCCCGCAAACACCAAATAGTATGGATGTTTATTATATTGTGGCAGATAAATGTACCGAATGTAAAGGTTTTCATGATGAACCACAATGCGCCGCTGTTTGTCCGGTTGATTGTTGTGTACCCGATGAAGCGCACAAAGAAAGTGATGAGAAGCTTTTGGCTAAAAAGGAAGCCATGCATTTATAATATTTCTACCAATAAATTTAAAAGCCACAAGTAAATACTTGTGGCTTTTTTTATAATACTATCTGACTTTTACTACTAATAGCACCTATATTAAACCAACCAATGGCCTTTTGCGCGCCGGCAGTTTGTTTAATATTTGTTTTTACATTTTGTGGTGTAACAGCAAATAAACCGTTTTGTGCATTAGTAAGCTGGGTTTGCAATTGTAGCAAATAACTATACGTATCCTTATTTATAGAGTAAATATCGGCACGACATATATCATATCTATATAAAGGATTGTCATTTGAAGTAATATTTATAAAAGCAACAGGAGCCAAAAAAGGGTACCCATCGGTATTATCAAAACCACCTTCCGGAAAAGCATTTAATTGATTAGGCTGATTATAATAAACGCCATTTTTATACATTTTCATCCAATAATAATCTTCTACAGGCCCAGGTATATCAATAGCTTTTACATACGGATAGAATACGCGTGGGTTGGCGGTATCAGCGTTAGGCAAGGTGTCTTTTGGATTTCTATCTGAACTACTATAAACAAAACCAAGCACTTGCGTAGTTCTATTTAACGTTGATAATGCAAAATAGCTATTACCATTACATGAAATGTTTAACTGATATTTATGTGTTACCTGTGCCATGCTATCATTTAACATAGGCGTATAAATATAATTTCCGTTACCATCGGGTGTAAAGGTGTATGTTTTAGCATTAGTTAAATCATTTAAGGTAACGGTTGCACCAAGTAAAGGAGGTGTAGCCGTGTTACTAAAATAATCTGCTGTGGTGGTTAATCTAACTTTTTGCGGTTTAGATGAATTATCTATAAAAGCATCTACCACTACAAGTGTTGCACCGCTTGGCACATCTACCTTAATTACACTTTTGCAGGATGCAAAAACAAGTAAAATCAACGATATAAAAAATAAATTAATTGTTTTCATCTTTCTTAAAATTTAAAATTATAGGTTATAGCGGGTATAATTGTACCCACTACTGAATATCTGATGGCTTGTGTTTGTGTGGCATTATTAGGCGTTGCCTGAAAATAAACCGCAAAAGCATTTTTACGGGCATAGGCATTATACACGCTAAACACAATGCTGCTTTGCCAGCGGCGTTTTTCGTTCTTTTTAAAGTTATAGGTTGCTGAAAAATCCAAACGATTATAAGATGGGTTGCGATAATTATTGCGCAAATTACTGGTGTTATAACCTTGCACGTATCCTTGTATTTCAAATCGAGAATCGGGAAAAGTATTGGGGGTTCCGCTTATATAAACAAAGTTGGCAGACACGTTCCAACGTTTATTTATATCATAGTTTAAAACTACGGCTAAGTTATGCGGCCTATCATATTTACTTGGATACCAGGTATTATTACTCAGCCCATCAATTTGGCGCATTGTGCGCGATAATGTGTAACTAACCCATCCGGTAAATTTGCCTTTAATTTTTTTGAAATAAAATTCGGCGCCATAGGCTCTACCTTTGCCTTGCAGCAAATCGCCTTCATATTTTTTATTTAACAGCAAATTGGCATTATCAACATAATCTAACTGATGTTGCATGTTTTTGAAATAAATTTCTACCGATGCCTCAAACATATTTTCTTTTAAATTTTTAAAATACCCAAGCGCCACCTGATCAGCCAATTGCGGTTTTATGTTATTGGTTGATGGTGTCCAAATATCAAGCGGAGTGGCTGCCGCCGTATTTGATACTAATTGTAAGTATTGTGCCGTACGGTTATAACTTGCTTTTATAGAACTGTTATCTGTTACATCTATTTTTACAGAAAGACGTGGTTCAAAATTTCCGTACTGAGCAATGGTTTTAAACATTTTATAATATACCGTATCTTTTAATCGTTTAGAGTTATTTGGAATGGTATCATAATATTCATATTTATTTCCTTGTCCCATATAACTAAATAACGAATAACGAAGCCCAGCTTGAACGCTTATGCGAGAGTTTACCTTATACTCATCATCTAAATATAAAGCGTTTTCCCAAGCATATTTATTAGGCAAGCTAATATTGTTGCTTACCCCTGTTGATGATGTTACTACGGCATTACCGGGTTCAAACTGTAAAAACAAACTTTGTCCACCAAAATGCAGGGTGTTTTTATTATTTAAATAATACGTAAAATCGGGTTTAATACTATAATTAACAATGTTTGATTTCCAAATAAAACTCTGACTACTGCCTTCGTTGGTAAACCCTAAGCCATAATTATAGTTGCTGTAAAAAGCCGTTGTATTTAAAAACAATTTGTCATTAAACAAGTGGTTCCAACGCAAACTGGTAGTAGCGTTACCATATTTAAAACTAAAGCCTGCACCAAAAACATCTTGTCCAAAGTAGCCGCTTAAAAACAAATTATTTTTTGGGTTTACACGGTAGTTTATTTTAGCTGTTAAATCATAAAAATAAAATTTTAAATCACCAAGCTCGGGGTTTGTTTTCTTTAAAATGGGTTTCGCCAAAACATCAATATAGCTGCGTCTTCCGGCAACAATAAAAGACATTTTATCTTTAATCAATGGTCCTTCAATAGATAAACGACTAAAAATAGTACCAATACCGCCGTTTATTTGAAGCTTTTTACTATTACCTTCTTTCATACGTATATCTAAAATAGAAGATAATCGTCCGCCATATTGTGATGGAATTCCCCCCTTAATAAGCTTTACATCTTTTACAGCATCGGGGTTAAAAATAGAAAAGAAGCCAAATAAGTGAGATGCATTATATACAGGTGCTTCATCCAGTAAAATAAGATTTTGATCAATATTTCCTCCACGTACGTTAACCCCTGATGAGCCCTCGCCCATGGTAGTTACACCCGGCAGCAGTTGTATAGCACGTATAACATCAACTTCGCCTAATAAAGCTGGTATGCGGCTAATTTGTTTAATATCTAGCTTAGCCACACTCATTTCGGTAGATTTTACGTTGGCATCTTCTCTTTCAGAAGAAACGATTACTTCGTTTAATGAGTTTGTAGCATCTGCCAATTCAAAATTTTGGGTAAGGTTTTTAGTTGTTAAATCAATCTTTTTTATTTGATTGGCATACCCAATATATGAAGCCACAATGTTGTGTGTATCTGCAGATAACATAAGCGAGTAAAAGCCATACGCATTAGTAGTTACGCCATTTGTTGTGCCTTTTTCATACACACTAACACCAATTAACATTTCACCATTTTTAGCATCCTTTATATAACCGCTAACAGAGTGTTTTTGAGCCGTTATACAAGTAATAATTAAAAAATTAAATGTAAAAAATAAGAGAATCTTTTTCATAAATGAATTTGCATTTATTTTTGCGCGGCAAAACTACGGAAACTTTTTTTTGTTTTGTAGTTTCCTTGTAAATATTTAACAGAAGGCTAACATAAAGGATGAAGGGAGAATTATCAATTATAAATTATTAATTTCACAACCTAAAACCACTTTATTATGCAATTTCCGGAAACAGAACTTATTATAACCGATAAAAACAACGTATATCATTTAGATATTAATGAAGAACATATTGCCGATGATGTTATTTTGGTAGGCGATCAAGGGCGTGTAGAGCAAATTTCTAACATGTTCTCTAAGGTAGAATGTAAAATTCAACACCGCGAATTTGTTACGCATACCGGCACATTTAACGGTAAACGCATTAGCGTAATTTCTACCGGCATTGGTACCGATAATATTGATATTGTGATTAATGAGCTTGATGCTGCAGTTAACATCGATTTAAAAACACGTACCCTTAAACCTAAAATGCGTAGTTTAAATATTGTTCGTTTGGGTACTTCAGGTGCTTTGCAGGCTGATATTCCTGTAAACTCATTGGTAGTTTCTCAATATGGCTTAGGTTTAGATGGTTTGCTAAACTATTATGCCGATTATAAATCTATTAACGAAGATGTTATAAGTGATGCTTTTATGAAGCACACCAGTTGGACTCCCAACCTACCCTACCCTTATTGCGTAAAAGCAGATGATACTTTATTTAAAAAATTTGCCGAAGGAAATCCAACCGGTATAACCGCTACAGCACCGGGTTTTTATGGCCCGCAGGGAAGGCAGTTACGCCTTAAAGCTGCTAAACCAAATTTGAATGAATTATTAACTGAATTTAATGCCAATGGCATTCGTATTACAAACTTTGAAATGGAAACATCTGCACTGTATGGTTTAGGCAAATTATTAAACCATAAATGCCTTACTGTATGCGTAATTATAGCCAATAGGGTGGTAAAACAGTTTACAACCGACTATAAAAAGAGTGTTGAACACTTAATAACCAATAGTTTAGAGAGATTAACAGCCTAATTGTTAATATGTATTTTTTTAGCATAAATTAACCATCTGTTCCGTATGTAATTTTGTGATGTGGGGAAACAACGCATCAATAAAAAAGAGCTTAATGCATTAATACATTTGTTAGATGATCCGGATGAGATTATTTACTCCGAGATAAAAAACAAATTTGTATCGTTGGGGCCACCTGCCATTCCTCATTTAGAATCTGCTTGGGAAAATACGTATGATATTATCATGCAAAAACGTATAGAGCAGATTATACATTATATACAGTTTAAAAAACTAAAATCAGAGCTTGAAAACTGGTGTAGTGCAGAAAGTGAAGATTTGCTAAAAGGTTTACTGCTTATTGCACATTATCAATATCCTGATTTAAATGAGGAAAAATTACGCAAGCAGTTAAAACAAATTACACAAGATGTTTGGCTTGATTTGAATGAAGACCTTACCGCACTTGAAAAAATTAACGTACTAAACCATATTTTGTTTGAGGTACATAACTTCTCTGGAAGCAGCATAAACAACTATTATTCGCCACAAAACTCATTCTTTAATTGCCTGTTAGAAACCAAAAAAGGTAATCCGGTAATGCTTAGCTGCTTGTACATTATAATTGCACAAGAATTAAAAATACCTATTTACGGCGTTAATTTACCCGAGCATTTTATTTGCGCTTATTTAAATGAGCATCAAAACTTGGTTGACCTTTCGGGTGATGATGCAGCCAAAGAGCATATTTTGTTTTATATCAATCCTTACCGTAAAGGCATTGTGTTTCAGCACAGCGATATTGATGCATTCTTAAAACAATTAAAGTTAGAGTCAATTCCTTCTTTTTACGAGCCTTGCAACCACAAAGATATTATCATACGTGTGCTTAGAAACCTTATTTTCTCTTACGAAAAACTTGGGCACGTTGATAAAATTGAAGAATTAAGCTCTTTAATTGATATTATAAAGTAGCCCCTTTACACAATATATACTAATGGGCATTACAGCAAACAGTAAATAGTAAATACAACTTTTTTAACTATTAATTTTAAATTCTTCACTTATTACCTCTCTAACTTAGCGCTGTATAGCACATTATCAATTTCTGTTTTTATCATATACAAGCCTTTTGCATAGCTGCTTAAATCTACCTGCAAGGTATAACTATCTACCTGCGTGTAAGGCACATTATCTATCTGGCGGCCGTTGTTATCATAAAGTGTAATTACAATGTTCTGTTTGTTTTTTATATAGGCATCTGTTTTTAAATTAAACAAGCCATCGCTTGGGTTAGGATATACCGACATATTATTGCCGGGTGCTGCCAAGCGGCCGCCCATGCCGGTGGTAAAAGCATTTTTTATTTTACCTAAGGTTATGCCATGCCCACTGCTTGTTTCTGTTAATGAACCATAAGAGGCAGAGGTGTTAAAGCCATCTGTAATATATAGGTTGCCCAGAGTATCGGGTGCTACGCAGGTGCTTACACTTTCCATATGCCAGTAGTTGGTTAAGGTATTATCCATTTTTATTACATGCCTGCCTGCGGGCACACCACTTAAACCACCAAAGCCTGTTGCACCGCCACCATTATTTACCGTTACATATATATTACCTTTAGTATCGTTATACAAACTGCTGCCGCTACCTAGACTATCTGTAGCTGTGGTGCGTATGTTTTGTACACTCAGGCTGGCGGTGTCATACGCTACTAAAAATGTTTTATCTTTACCTGTGCCTGTGTTTAGGGTGTATGTGCCTGCGCTTACAGCATTAGTATAGGCTTGATTTAGTAAAACTATTTTATTATTAGAAAGAGCTAAGCTTAACGCCCCTGTTTGGCCACTTGTTGCACCAATATCGGCAGCAGCTAATATATTACCGGCGGTATCCATTTTTAAAGCTGCCACATCTAAGCTACCTTGGGCTGTTAAAGTATGCGTACCAAATGTAATGGTGCCTCCAAACTGTGAAGAAGCATAGAGTCTTTTATTCATATACTGCATTTGCATAATTCCATATCCTGTAGTTGTATTTGCAGTTTGTTTATTCCATATTCCTATGCCATTTGTTTTAATCTTAAAGATGTATTCTCCTTGATTTGCAAAATTTAATCCGCAAAAAGTGGTACTTGTAGCATAACTTAGCATTGATACGTATATATTATCATTTGAATCAATTGTAACTGCATCAATTTCGTCAATAGTTTGCCCGGTAGAAGAATTAAAGGAGCCGGGTTTTGTTTTTACCCATAAGCATACGCCTAAAGGGCTGTACTTGGCTAAAAACAAATTAAAGCCCACCGCACTTGATGTTATACTACTGCCAAAGGTTTCGCCGCAGCCGCAAAAACCGCCATATACAATAATATTGCCCTGGCTGTCAAAACCTGCAATTTTTGCATAGCTTGTATTACCTTGCGCCGTACATCCACAGCCCTGTGTAGTTACATATATTTTTTGTTTCCACTGGCACAAGCCTGCGGTATCAAATTGAGCTACAAAACCATCCCAGTTACCACTTATTGTTTGGCTGTTATCTAAATCAATAGAAGAATTAAAATTTCCGGCAGCGTATATCTTACCATCTACCCCCACTTTAATACTCATGTATGATTTATTATCGGCAGGCTGTATAAGTTTTACCCATTCCCAGCTTTGGGCATTACAGTAAACAGCAAACAGCAAGCAGTAAACAAGCATTGTACAATGTACGCTGTACAATGTACCTTGTTTTTTTTTGCTTAGTATTTTTTTAAATTCTAAATTCTTCATTTTTTCCTATCGTTTTATTATTCTTAATAAATTTTGTTCTGTTTATATATAATTAACGCTGTAATTCCTAAGGGTTAGTTTGTTTGCCCTGCTTTTATAGCTTGTCCATAATTATTATTAAGAGCTTCGGCTTTCATTGTTAATGTATTAGACGAAGCATATAATTCAATCCAACCAAATTTATCACCCGAGGGAGATGTAATTTTTATTCCAACATACCTGTCGTTAGAGAACCCACATCCCCATGTACCAATACAACCTGCCATATATACACTTCCCGCTAATTGTATATTTCTCACCCACCCCAAAGCGTTGCTAATTGAATCATTAACCAAACCGGTCAAATTGGTTGTAATATAAACATCACTACTTCCGGAATGTATATTTACGTATGTGTTATATGCCGTACCACTACTTGGGCTCGATGCCCCGGAATTTTGTGAGGATACTACCAGAGTGATATTATGATGTGCATTAGCTGAATCTAAAGAAACAATTATAGAATCAGTTCTGGTACCCGCATAACTTGGAGGAATACCGCTACCCGTTGGCGTCCAAAGGTTTAAATAAGGATTACATATTTTATATGTAATATCATAAGAAACAACAGCAGTAATAGCAGTAGTTGTCGGCGTTGTTGTCACCGTTGTCGTTGTCACCGTAACCTTTTTATCTTTATATAATGAATCATCTTTTTTACAAGATGCAATTGCTAACATAACAAATAAGGTAATTGCACTGTACAATATGGCTTTTTGTTTTCGGTTCTCTCTATTTTTCATTACTTTATTTTTAGATGTCTCGACTATAGCTCAACATAACAGGGTTTATTGTTTTATTATCTGGCTAATGCTTACACTATTGTCTGTGTAGCTTATTCTTAATGTATATACGCCCGGCGCCATGCCTGCCATATCTATACTTTGCATGCCCTGCTCTTCACTACTGCTTTTATATACCTGTTTGCCGCTGCCATCATACAGTATTATAAAGTTAATGCTTTTTTGCGCATTAATATATATTTTATCGCTTGCAGGGTTTGGATATATTTGTGTACTAAAATTACCTTCTGCATTTAAATAAACTGTTTTTACACTGTTTGCTGCTAACTGCCCACTGCTTATTGCCTGCTGTTCACTACCTACCTGCTTACTGCCTCCTGTTGCTGTATTTGCCTTGCGTTCGTTAGTGCTGTTGCCCCAGGTGCCATCGCTGCAATCAACATCTACGGTACTGATGTAAAAGGCGGCTTCGGCATTAAGGCCTACATAACTTTCGCCGGTAATGCAAACCTCCCTGCCGGCCGTAAAGGTATTTAGCTTATTGCCTGTACACCCGCCGCCGGTTATAAAATCTACTATTAAATTAGTAACACATAAAATATCGGGCGCGGCATAGGTATGCGGGCACGATGCATCAAGCGAAAGCGCCGACCGGTAATCATCATAATAAACCGCTTTGTTTAAGCTAAAGCTTTTGCCACTGTATAAATTAGCAGGATGTGCAACCCCATCACAAACAGCCACATCATAGCCTATGGCGCCTATTTCTATATGGTTGATGGCAGTTGTTGAATTAGGATGGGGAAAAACTGGGGCCTTAGAAGTAATGGTAAAATTGCCGCCGGCATCGCTAATGGTTTGCACGGGGTAAAGCCAGCCGGTAGAATCTATATGCCATCCGCTAATTACGGCATCTTTTATGCCGCCAATGCTGCCGCTAATAGCTGTGCCGGTATTGCCCAGCAGGTTTTTGTAATTAGTGGGGTAGCCCGCAGGCGGCCCTGTTACCGTATTGCTGGTAAAGTTGTTCAGCGTATGGCCTGCGGTTTTTACATGCCCTAATGAGTCAACCATGCCCCAGTAATTCTCTTTGGGGTTATTAGGTATATTCCAATGCACATCTTTAAACTGCCAAAAAACGCTGCCCATGCCGCCTGCCTGTATATTTTGGGTTAGCACATTATTTACAAAATCGGCCTGCTGGCTTTCATCGCCATCTACGGCACAACTGCCTCCTACCCAGCAGGCGGCCGGTGTGCAAGCAGAAGGGTTGCTGCAATCAAAACCGCTTGGCGCGCTAAAACCGGTTTCGCCCACCAGCCAGGGCAGGTTGGTGGTGTTTTGTATCCACTTAATGCAGGCATTATAGCGGTCTTTGTAATTTTGTATAACACATCTATCCGGGCTGGCATCAGCTATTTCATACGCTGTGTTGTTGCCATAGGGCGCCAAACAATAATCTAAATGGCTTAGGTTATTTACCTGCGGGTACACATGAAAAGCATAAAAATCGGCCTTATACACATCTGTACCCCAATGTGTAGCATCGGGCCCAAGCCCTGCTTCCCAAAGGCCAACGGTAACCAGGTGGTTGGGGTCGTTTGTTTTAAGGGTGTTATACCAGCTTTTAGTTTGGCTGCAAATTAAACTCTTGGCCGGAAAAACATTAAAGTTTTCAAAACCGGGCTCATTCCACTCATCATAAGCCAGTAAAGCTGTTTTGGTGTTTAAAGCGGCTGCCGTAACCGCTAAATAATTGCTGTAAAGGCTTGGGTAGGCAGAGCAAGATGCACCCTGCCCCGGCATTAGTAAAATAACATTTATGCTATGCACCGCGGCAGAGTCTAACAATTGCTTATAAACAACCCTTAAAAAGGCCAAAGAATTGGTGTGTATAGTATTGCTACCATGCCCGCTGGTGTTAACTACAAACGTAAAATAATTAGCGTTGCAGTTATCCACGCTTATATTACCTACTACAAGCCGTATGGTGTTGCAGCCCAGGCTATCATGTATAAATTTAAAATCGCGGCTAACATCGCTTATGGTAGCGCTGTTGTAATTGCTAAGCTGGCTGGCGTTATAATAGCTAAAGCTTGGCTTTACTACCAGCCCCGTAGTATCGCCTGCGGCGCTGTACAAATCTGTAAGGTAATTTACACCCTTTACAAAAAAAGGTTGTCCGCTTTGGTCATACAATTGTTTGTTTTTAAGTGTTATGTATTGCGGGTACAGCATTACATAAAAACAGCTGAATAGCGCAGTAAAAAATAGTTTTTTCATAATTAAAGCTGTTTACTTTTTACCATTTACTTTTTCGGTAAGGGCTTTGTTTTGCTTTACCAACTCGTCAATTTGTTTTTGCTGCTGTACCATGTATAAAGTAAGCTCTTCTATTTTTTGCAGCAGCAGGGCATCGGTTTGCCCTAAGTTGTTGCCGTTTTCCTGTATTTGCTTTTCGCTTGGCACATCAGGCAAATGATGGTTTTGGGTATAAAATTTCTCCACTTCATATAATGGCATTAAGGGGTATAATTTATCAAATACAAAATCGCTCCAGGCAGTATTAGTAACATAAACTGCTTTAGATACCACATCGCCCCCAACGGTAAGCGCCGAAGAAGAGTGATTAGTATTGCTAAAGGTGGGGCCAATGTGCACATAACCGTTATGATCCCAAGTAAGCGCAATTTTATCGCCGCCGTCTTTTGTAGCTAAAGCGCCGCCGTCATAACCATATAAAACCGGTCCGTTAATATAAGTAGCTGCCGTGTTAGTGTAGTTATTGTAAAAACCAATACCGTGATTGGCATCGCCCGTGCCCCTAAAATAAATCTGGTTACCCGGACTTGTATTAGGCACATTTATGCAAATATCTCCGTTAGCTTTAATACGCATTTTTTCCGTTCCTGAAGTTGTAAAAGCAATGGTATTGGCTGCCGGATGAAATATACCGGTAGTGCTATCTTTAGCCCAGGTGTAATCGGGTGTACTTGCGCTTGAAAGCGCATTGTTGCCTCTTATATAAGCTGCCGAAGCCGGAAACGAGGTGCCGCTGGTTATGATTACATCGCCGTTTACGTTTAAAGCTTTTAGCGGCAATGTTGTGCCAATACCCACCTTACCCAAACTGCCTGTGGTGCCTGCACCTGGCCTACAAAAAAGGTAGGCACATCGCTGTTAAAACCTACGCCTAAACTGTTGGCTACACTATTGGTCATTAATCCGGAAGCATTAATACCACTTCCCATAGCTATAGCTTTTGTAGCAGTTGAATAAGTTCTTACGGCATAGCCCATAGCTATGCTATATTGCGCATCTGCCTCTGTAGATACGGCGGAGCTAAAAGCCATACTGTAATTGCCGTAAGCTTTGGCTGCATAACCCATAGCGATTGCATTTACGCCATAAGCATAAGCCGGAGCGCCTGTGCTGGTGGCAATGCCAATACCGCCGCCGCCGCTGGTGTTCATTTGCTCTGAGGTGGCGCTAAGCCCAGTAATGGGATTTGTGCCCGTAGCGGTTGAAAATACCATAGAACTATCTCCTATATGCACTATATGGTCGGGGCTTTTAATGTGTTTGGTTATTAAATAACCGTTTACCCGCATATTGCCATGCACGTGTAAAGAATCTTTTAAAACTACGGCACTATCTGCACCCGTAGAATGAGATTGTGCTAAACCGCTTAGAGCTGTAAATAAAACAAAGGTGAAACCATAAATTTTTTTCATAGAGTATGTTTTAAGATTGTTTAACAAAACTATAATTCTTTTTTATAAAAACAAATGTATAATAATTTTAAATATAGGATAAGTATCCTATATTACTTTTTTACAATCTTATCATTATTGTTATGTGAAATTTCTTTCAGATAAAGATGCTTTAAAACAATTAGCTAAACGTGTTGTTGTTTTGCGTGATGAGTACAACATGTCTCAGGCAGATTTAGCTTACGAGGCTGAAATTGATTTAAGTACGCTAAGCCGTTTAGAAAGAGGTATATTAAATGTTACTTACACTACACTTTACAAAATAGCTAAAGCTTTTAAAATTCCAATTAAAGATTTATTAGATTTTTAAAAAACTTCTGTAATTTACAAGCCTGCCGATATAGCTGGCAATTAAGCTGATATTATTTACAACAATGCCGGCATCCTTCAAAAAAATGCTGATGTTTTTAAAAACAAACCCGATGTTCTTTACAACAATGTCGGGATAAATAAGAACAATGCTGATATTGTTCGAAACAATGTCGACATAATTCGCAATTATATGGATGTTGTTAACAACCATGTTGGCTCAATTCAAAAGAATGCTGATATTTTTTAAAACAAATCCGATAATCTTTACAACAATATGGGCATTGTTTTAAATTTTGTTGGCAATGTATAAAACATAAAAAAAGCCCTGCAAGAAATATCTTGCAAGGCTTTGATTTGAGTTGCTTACCTATTTAGCAAACTTCGATAAATTTTAAGTAGTAGGTAAACCTAAACTACCTGCATGCCCTGGTAAGTTGCCGCCACCAATAGTTCTGCCACCGGGGCCAATCATTAGTTTTACCCAGGGGCTCCAGTTATAAGTAGCTTTTTGGGTATTTACTTTATGGTTTCTAAAATACCAAACATCACCCGGGATAAGGCTTTGAACGTGGGTGTGCGAGGTAGTAGTTGCAGGCAAATTTATAATAGCTACGGTATCTTTGCTCATCTGCCATTCATGGTGTCCGGCTACATCAGCAGTTAGTAATACAGTACCTACTATCTCCGTATTTTGTGCGTCATTCTGTTGTTTTTGCCTTGTTTTAGCTTTACGCACACTGTAACCTGCACTAATTATAATGGTTTCGGCATTAGCTAAATTGCCATCGGCTTTTAATTGTACCATAGTCATTATACTTCTTAAATCTGCCATAACTACAGCAAGAGCCGCATTACGGGCAGCTGCGTTTCCTGTTCTATTTTTTACGGCAGTTTCGGCATTTACCAAAGCTGTTACATCGGTACTAAACTGTGCCAACGATACTACATTAGCTGGCCACGAGCCTATGGGAAAAGTAGTGTTGTTGGTTAGTTTAGCCAATATGCTTTGTGCGCGTATTATTTTGTCGGCTATTTTAGCGGGCATTATCAATGCGGCTATTATTCTTTTTATGATGATCATTATTGTACTCATTATTTCTGTTTTTTAAATTATTACTTGTTTTTTTAGGTTCTGTTTTTCATTTAGGGAAGTGAACCTTAGAGAAGCCTTGTTTTTACTTGCCGCCCGGGCTTGCTTAAACGTTTGTGTGTGGGTTTATTTTCTGCATATTATTATCCTTTCTTTTTATTAAAGTTACGATGCAAAAAACACCATGTCAATAGCGTTTTTTTAAACGGTAGTGTTTTACGCACGAGTGGCAGTAGAAATTTTTTTAACGGTAGGTTTTGGCAAATAAGCGGTTTTACTTTTACCTAACAAACAGCTTTAAAAAGACTCTCCCGACCCAAGCGAAAGTGTTTTAGTGTTCTTGCTAAAGCCTAAATCTCCACCCACATTTATGCGCTCATGTTTAATAAACATAATACGTAAACCAATACCATAGGTGTATTTTATATCCTGCCAGCAAAACTGGTTTATACTGTGTTCAACTTCGGCTACAGCGGCAAATAATACAATGCCAAATATTTTATAAACCGGTATGCGTAGCTCAATTTGTTGTGCCATCATAAAATTATCACGATAAATACCTGGATAATAGCCTCGCATCATAACATCGCCACCCATTAAAGCTAATTGCCTAAAGGGTACATTACCCCAGTTGTAATTAATTAATGTTTGAAAACACACTACATTATTTTTATAGAATTTAACGAATTTCCTAAAATCTATAATCATGTTTGTAAAGGGATATTGGCTGCCAAAAGCCTTTTGAAAAAACATGGCAGATACATCCAAGTAAGTGCCCGTGTGGGTAAACACCACATGGTCTCGGCTATCGTATAAAAAAAGTGCGCCAAGCCCTATGTTTTGGCTGCCTCCTTTGCCATAAGCCGAAGATTGATCCAGCAAGCCGCCTTTACCATAACTAAGGTTAAAGGTTTTATTAAACTGAGCCTGCAAACCCGCAAACATATGCGGTTTAATTTGTCGGACTAATCGCTGTAGTGTATTAAAATAATTAAAATTTATCAGGTCTTTGGTATTTACATCTATGTTGTTGCCAATACCATAAAAAAACTCGTTAAACTTAGATATGTAGCTGCTTCCGCGCCAAAAATATTTTTCCTTATCAAAAAGTAGTGTGTTGTTTAAAGTAAGATAAAATTGATTTTTTTCGGTTACAGTACCATACGTTTCTATATTTGAAGTACGAGAATCTGTATCGCCTTTCATTCTAAACAACTGCAGGTAGTAAATGCCTGTGTAAAACCCTGTTTGAGGGTTTCTTCCTAATTCTGGCGCCAATAAAAATTTCCTTTTTTTAGTTGCCACATCAATCACTTTTTTAACAAATGATTTATGCACCGTTATAGTATCTTTTAAACTATCTGATGTCTGTGCCTGTATTGATAATTGAGGGAATAGGCATACAACCATCCAAATGATAGTAAGAGGAAATTTGTTATTCTTTTTGATTGTTTTTTTCAAAAATTAGCTAAAATAGAGACTCAAAAACCGTAAAATTAAGAAATACGAAGAGTAAACATTGTTTTTTTATTTTTCGTACATTCGCAACCTTAAAAACAGCAAAATATGTCAACTGCAACACAATCTAAAATAGCCGAGTTATTAGGTGCACAAGCAGATAGCCTGCTTAACCACACTTGTAAAACCATTTCTAAAGAGCATATCCATTTACCGGGTGCTGATTTTGTTGATCGTGCCTTTGCACCAAGCAACCGTAACCCACAGGTAATGCGCAGTTTACAACAGTTATATGGCACAGGCCGTTTAGCAAATACAGGTTATATGAGCATTTTGCCGGTTGACCAAGGTATTGAGCATAGTGCAGGTGCATCATTTGCGCCAAATCCTATTTATTTTGACGGAGAAAACATTGTAAAATTGGCCATTGAAGGTGGCTGTAATGCAGTAGCTTCTACATACGGTGTTTTAGGAAGTGTGGCTCGTAAATACGCACACAAAATTCCATTTATTGTAAAAATTAATCATAACGAGTTTTTAAGTTACCCGAATAAATTTGACCAAATTATGTTTGGCTCTGTTGAAGATGCCTGGAACATGGGCGCTGTAGCCGTTGGTGCAACTATTTATTTTGGCTCACCGGAGTCTGGCCGTCAAATTATTGAAGTAGCACAAGCTTTTGAACGTGCGCACGAACTTGGTATGGCAACTATACTTTGGTGCTATACCCGTAATAGCGGCTTTAAAAAAGATGGCGTTGATTATAGCACCGCAGCAGATTTATCATCACAGGCAAATCACTTAGGAGTAACTATTCAGGCAGATATTATCAAACAAAAAATGTCTGATAAAAATGGCGGATATACGGCACTTAACTATGGCAAAACACATCCAAAAGTTTATAGCGAATTAACAACCGATCATCCTATTGATTTATGCCGTTACCAAGTGGCTAATTGCTACATGGGTAG
>CAIXZI010000143.1 GCA_903923915.1 uncultured Bacteroidota bacterium | reverse complement strand
AATCAGACCACTCCACAGCTTTTAGATTAGATATAGTTAAAACGCAATCTAATAAACAACGGTAATGAATACTTATCCATTCAACTTGGCTTGTAATATGCCGTCTAAGCCATTCATCATTAGCTCTATTATCAAACTGTTTATATAAATCGTTTATCCACTTACATTTAACAAGTACGTAATCTTGTTCATCATCCTCATATATCAATGACTCATAATTATTTGATTCCTTTCTTAAAATATCTATGCCTAAACCGTCAATTGACGGTTTTACGTTTTGAGTATTTGACGTTTCATTTTGTTGACTGTTTCTGCTATTGACGTTTTGACGTTTCAGAAAAGCCATTTGCTTGCAGCTATTTGAGCAGTAACGCTTGTCTTTCCTAAAAACCGTAAAAGGCTTGTTGCAATGAGCGCAATCATGTGTCATGTTGTTTGTGCTTTGTTATTAATTACCCTTCTCGCCAGTTTGTTTCTTCGTGTTCTTCACAGTAGAGTTCATGGTAGTCTTTTAATATATCAGTTATATTTTTAATGGCTTGCTGATGAAATTTTAAATCAGGCTGATAGCTAATATCCAGTATGAGTTGAGATTTATTTTCTTTTACGCCAATTATTTCATGTGGTAAATCAGCCTGCAAAATAATTTGCGCTATTTCTAACATCACATCGGTTGGAATGATAAATGTTTCTGAGATATGGTTCTTGTTTTTACTTGTACTCATTTGTATTGACGTTTTGATTGACGTATTGTTTTTATGTTTTAAATTATTTTATTGACGTTTCATACACGTTTTTTTACATAAGAACCCTGAGTGAGTGATTTTTTTGTGGGTAGATACCCATTAAACCCACCTTGATTCTCCTGTATATCTTCAAACTCCTTTTCTAATTCTTTGTTTTGCTGCTTGAGTTCTTTTACTTCCGCACGTAAATCACTTACATGAGTAGTCAAAGCATCCATGCGTTCCTGCAATGGTTTTATGAAAAGCATATAACTGCCGCCCATGCTCCCTAATGCACTTAATATAGGAGTTAACCATTCAGGCATTCCTTTATCATCTTTTACTTCTTTAGTGTTTTTTATTTCCGGTGCTGCTTTATTGTCTTTGATTTCTTCTGCCATGATGTTTTATATTTTACGTTTCAGGTTGACGTTTTGATTTTACGCTTTTACGTTTTGACATTTAACCCGTAAAAAACCATTGACGTTTTATCAATGGTTTTTTGGCGGTTTTTTATTTTTAGGTTGATTTAATCTTCATCTTCCTCCTCATTTTCAATTTGAGCACAAAGTTTCTCAAGTATTTGTTCGAGTTCATCTACTGCATCACTTTCGGTTTTCTCATATTCTACTTCGATAATGATTTCATCATCTTCGGTAGTTCCAGTAATACTGTTATTTATTTCGCGGTTTGTAAGCTCTTCTGCAAACTCTGCAATTACTTCTGTGGGCACATTAAATTCTACTTTTCTCATGGTTTTTGTTTTTATTGGTTTTTACTTCTTTACGTTTTGAGTTATAAAATCCTTAAAAAAACAGGGTGTGTTTTGCGCTGCTTTTTGTGAGACTGTTTTCGGTGGATTGTTCTTAGCTGCCGCAACCAAAGAAGCTAATGCCGCTAAAGAAGCCAATGCCAACGTAGTAATCACATACATCAAGTCATTAATTTCTTCAATGATGTGGCTTTGTTCTTTGGTGTAGGGTATTTCTATTTTATACATCTCATCTTTCTTTGATAATACGGTTGGTTTAAGTCCTTGCATATTTATAAAGTCAATAAATTCTGTTATGGCACTTGCCGGAATATCAAATTTTGCTGTTCTTATCATTGTT
>CAIXZI010000142.1 GCA_903923915.1 uncultured Bacteroidota bacterium | reverse complement strand
TCCTGGAGTTCTTTAGATTTGATTTTGCTCTCTAGGTATTTGCGGCTGAGTTCTTTTTCTAAAAGATCTCTGCCTCGGAGTATATTTTCTTCACGCCTGTTATTTTTATGCTTTGGGTTATATACTTGGGCTCCGCCAGCTGAGTTTGGGTCTCCTGCTTCAACAGTAACTTTTATTTCAGGCGATGGAAGTGTTACGTATTGCTTTTTCTCTGGATCAAAATAACTGAAATTAATATCCTTTAAAATAAACTCACCTTGTTTACGCGGAATAACTAAGTATTCATACGTTTTGGTGCCGCTAACACCTCCTTGCGTAGATATGTTTTCGCTTATCTTAGGGTCATATGTTTCAAATCCTTCCGGAAAATTAATTTTTGGTGTTGATGCTAAATTGATGTTTCCCTTTCCACTAATGGTTAATTTAAGACTAAGACTTTCGTTAGCTTTTACTTTATTATGATTTAATTTTGCATTAAAAGAAAAATTACCAACAGCGCCAGTAAAATTATCAGGCTTGCCATTCTCAGGAAGTGCTAATACATCAACGCTGACAGGTTTGCTTTTAATTTTAACCACCACATCTTGTGCGCCTCCACCAAAAAACTGATCGAAGATAGATTGTTGTCTTTTTGATTGTTGCCTTACAATGCAATCAATTTCAATAGGATCTACCGTTAATTTACCGGCACGTTGCGGAAACAAATAGGTTTTACTAAACTCTGCTACGTTATAATTTACGCCATCTAAATTTTCTACATTTAATTGAATTTGCCCTTTACGCTCTTCATCCTTACTCCAAAAACCATTATACTCGGGTGGATTAAAATTTTGGAACCCACGCAGATTTGCCCTGCAATAAACTTTTTGTGTAATGACTAATTGCTCGCCTAAATAACATTGCTTTTTACTTAAGTATGTTCTTACAAATAAATCTTCACTGCTAACATTTTGTGGTTGCCCTTCATCATTGCCATACGGATTTTGTTGTTGACGCTGTTGTTGTTGTGGGCTTCCCTTTCCGACTTCTATTGTAATCGGATTTGATTCTGATTTATTGCCGTTAATAGTTGCCGAAGCGGCACCAATAGTAAACTTACCTTCTTTACGAGCAGCAATCATGTATGAAAAACTCATACTCTGACTAACATTGCCGTTTATAAACTGCATGCTGGTAGATTGATTTGGGCCGCTATACACATCAAAATCAGATAATGCAGGCGCTTTAAATCCACCTATATTTCCATTAGCCGAAAAGGTAATTTGAAATACTTCTCCGGTTACAACTTTATTTTTGCTTACCTGTGCACTTAGTTTTTGTGCAAAAGATTTTTGTGTTGTAAATGAAAAGAAAAAAGTCAAGACAATTAACATCATGCAATTGCAGACTTTATTTTTATTTGATATTTTATATATCTGTTTCATTTTCAAATTAACTAATTGCCAAATCGACTAATTAATCACCAGTCTTTATCAATATTTTGTTTTGATGTGTTTTCGTCTTTATTCTTTTTCTTAAGCTGCAATTTCTGTTCGTTGTTTTTTAAAGCATCTAACATGTGCTGCGCTTCCTCCTTACTCATCTGAGGCTGTTGCTGTTCTTGCTTTTTATCTTTATCGCCTTTATCTTTTTTCTCATCCTTTTTTTGATCTTTCTTATCCTTATCGTCTTTCTTTTTCTGATCGTCTTTTTTATCTTTATTTTTTTGCTGTTGCTCTTGTAGTTTCTTTTTTGCAAAAGCTAAGTTGTAGCGCGTATCCTCATCTTTAGGATTAAATTTTAATGAATTTTTATACGCTGTAATGGCTTCATTATAGCTTTTAGTTTTTAAGTATGAGTTACCCAAATTATGAAAAGCCTTTGAAAGCGTATCTTTATTGCTGCTGTTTTTAATATACGTATCATACTGTCCAATGGCCTCGGTGTATTTGCCTTGCTTGTAATAAGCATCACCTAAATTAAAGTTAGATTTATAATAACTGTTCTTTTCTTTTAATGCCTGATTATAATATTGCTCAGCTTCACTATATTTTCCGCCAAAATAACTATCGTTACCATTTCTTAGAACGCGTTTTTCTTTTTGCGCAAAAGATGCAAAAGCAATTAAACAAAACAATATGCAGAAAAATTGTTTCATATAGCGATTATATTTTTTTCAATGGTTATATGGTATGCCACTATCATCTTGTAAAGAATATAATTTCTATTTGCCATGTTTAATCTTAAAATATTTAATTTTTGGTAATTAGGCATTTCATCATTTTTTAAATAGATTTAATTTTCTCCACCAATTATTAATACGTTCACTTATAATAAATTCAATTAGCAAGAATAATAAACTGGCGCCAATAAACCATTGAAACTGATCTTCATAATCAGTGTACATTTTAGATTCAAATTGTTTTTTCTCCAACTCTCCAACTTTATCAAGTACAGCATCTAAACCAACATCGGCATTATTTGCTTTTACAAACACGCCATTTGCAGCAGCAGCTATATCTTTCAATAATTTTTCATTTAGCTTGGTAACAACGGTATTTCCTTCTTTATCTTTTCTATATCCTGCAGGAACGCCATTATTGTATATAGGAATCGGCACACCTGCATCAGAACCAATGCCAATGGTATGAATGGAAATACCTGCTTTTTCAGATTCTTCAGCTGTTTTAATAGCATCTTCTTCATGATCTTCTCCATCAGTAATTACAACAATGGCTTTATTTTTTCCTTCGTCTTTACCAAAAGATTCGCTTGCTTTTTGAATAGCAGCGCTAATATCTGTTCCTTGTCGCTCAATAATATTAGGCGTAATTGCGTTTAGAAATAATTTAGCTGATCCATAATCGGTAGTGATTGGCAGCTGCGTGTAAGCTTCTCCGGCAAAAACCACAATACCTAATCTGTCGCCTTCAAGTTTATCAATCATTTGCTCAATGGCTTGTTTAGCCCGTTCTAAACGATTTGGTTTTAAATCTTCGGCCAACATGGAGTTTGATACATCCAAACAAATCATAATATCTGCGCCTTCGCGTTTTACATCCTGCATTTTACTACCGGTTTGTAAATTGCAAATACCAAGTATTAAAAAAGTTAGTGCAATGGTGTATAGAATAAATTTTACAGTTTGCTTACTACGAGAAACATCAGGTATCATTGATTTTATCAAGGGATAATCACCTAATATTTTTAAACGTTTTTTGCGAGATATAACGGCAGAAATAAATATAATAATCACTAACGGAATTAACGCTAATGCCCATAAATACTCTGTATGTTGAAACTTAAACATTATGGTATGGAACGAATTACGGTTTTTCTGATTACAAATTCTAACAACAAAAATAATGCCGCTGCAATAGCAAATGGCAAAAAGTGCTCTGCTTTATTTGAGAAACTTTTTTCGCTGATGATAGATTTCTCCATCTTATCAATCTCTTTATATACATTTCTTAAACTTTCATTATCAGTAGCTCTAAAATATTTTCCACCAGTTTCTTCGGTAATTTTTGTCATGGTGTTTTCATCCAAATCAACATCTACATAATCGTATTCCATTTGTCCGTTAGGAAAAATAGAAACCGGCGTTAAGGCTTTACCTTTAGTGCCTACACCAACCGTATAAACACGCACGCCAAATGTTTTTGCAATATCTCCTGCAGTAAGTGGTGCAATTTCGCCCACATTATTTACACCATCAGAAAGTAGGATAACAATTTTACTTTTTGCTTTACTTTCTTTTACACGAGCTACAGCATCTGCCAAACCTAATCCTATTGCGGTACCCTGACCAACTGAACCAGCTTCAATATCACCAAATAAATTTTTTATTACGGTATGATCTGTTGTAAGTGGACATTGCGTAAAAGCTTCCCCTCCAAATATAACCAAGCCAATTCGGTCATTCGGACGAGAATCGATAAACTCTTTAGCAACTTCTTTTGCGGCTTCTAAACGATTAGGTTTAAAATCTTTTGCAAGCATAGAATAAGAAACGTCGATACTCAAAACAATATCAATACCTTCTGTTTTTACATCTTTCCAACTGCTAAGCGATTGCGGACGAGCCAACACCAATATTAAAAGTGCAACAGTACATAATCTGAATAAAAAAACTACATGGCGTAAAATGGCTTTGTAAGATGTTGTGATTGTGCCCAAATTTTGAAACGAAGAAAAATTAAATTCAGCTTCTTGCTTTTTTAGTTTGAACAAATACCAAGCAATCATTACCGGTAATAAAAGAAACAGCCAAAAGAATTGCTTATCAGCAAACGTAATGTCTTGTATGTAACGTTCTATATCCACTATTGTGTAACTGAATTATTATCTTTTTTTAAATTGATTGGATCTTCACGTTTGGTGCCATTAATAAAATCAAAAGCATTGCCCAGCGACATTTCATTTTCTACATCAATAGGAATTACTTTGGCAAACTTTACATAATCTGCCAAGGTTAAAACTTGTCGTAATTTTTCTTTACTGATTCCATCAATAACCTGTGAGTTCATTATTTTAAATATCTCATCCGAAGTTAATTCCATAGCTGCAACACCGTAGCGATTTTCTATGTAAGCACGCAAAGCATCAGATATTAAAGTGTGATATTCTTTAAACTTACCTTCTTGCCACAGTTTTTTATTTTTTATTTCTTCCAAAGCATTAAGTGCAGTAATGTGCGCGGGCACTTTTGGTTTTGGAGGTTCAATAATAACTGGTTTCTTTTTAAAGACTTTTATTAAGATTATGATGATAATTATTAATACAACCAAAGCTGCTACACCTCCATAGATATAAGGCAAATATTCATGCCAATCAAAAGGCTCATCAAACGGAGCTTTAATATCTTTAATGCTTGCTTCGGCAGTATCAACGGGCAATGTATATACTGCCAACAATAATGCATCTGTTTTAATAAGATTAGATGTATCATTATTTACAACAAACACAAAAGGCTGAATAGCCCAAAAACCAGAATCTGCAGAGGTAACTGTAATGGTTTCGTGTTGGAGAATTTCATCCGGTTTATTTTTATCAGGAATGGTAGTATCAATTTTAGAAACATTGACTACATCAATTTCTTTGCGCAGCGTATCGCCAATAACAGGCCATTGTATGTTTAGTTTTTTTTGTTTTACGTTATACTTTATATACAAATCAATTTTAGATTGCTCGCCAATACGGATTTTATTGGTATCCATTGTTGCAAAAGCTTCTACTTGAGCATGCAGTGAGCAGTTAGCAATTATCAGTAAACAGAACGATATAAGTATTTTTATCTTCCAGTGTTTCATTGTCAAATTTTCAAATCGTCTAATTGCCAAATTAATTAAGCTCGTTTTTTAAATAAAGTCATTAATGGTTTTATGTAACCTTCGTGTGTGCTTATCTTCGTGTAATCTACACCGGCACGAGAAAATACTTCTTTCAATCTTGCATCTGTTTTTACTTGTTGCAATTTTAATTCGTGCTGAAATTTATCGCTGCTGGTATCAACCCAAACATTTTTTCCAGTTTCATTGTCTTTTAATTTTATCAAGCCAATTTTTGGGATTTGCACTTCAGCTCTATCGTAAACACGCAAAGCGACAATATCATGTTTTTTGTTGGCAATTTTTATAGCATCATCAAAACTATTATCTATGAAATCTGAAATGACAAAAGCAATGCTGCGTTTTTTAATCACGTTGGTTAGATATTTTAAACCTAACGAAACATTGGTGCCTTTATTTTGCGGTTCAAAATTTACCAGTTCTCTAATCAATCTAAGTATGTGAGATTTACCTTTTTTAGGCGGAATAATTTTTTCAATCTTATCACTAAAAAATATTAATCCAATTTTATCATTGTTTGTGGCAGCCGAAAATGCAATCACAGCGCATAACTCAGTAATTAAATCTTTTTTGGTTTGTGCATGAGTTCCAAAATTACCCGAAGCGCTCACATCAACAACTAACATAACATTCAACTCACGCTCTTCTTCAAAAACTTTTACGTAGGTATTTCTTAAGCGTGCGGTAACGTTCCAATCAATTGTTCTAACATCATCACCGGGTGTGTATTCGCGAACTTCGCTAAAGGCCATGCCTCGTCCTTTAAACGCACTATGGTATTCTCCCGAAAATATCTGAGAAGATAATCCGCGGGTTTTAATTTCTATTTTTCGAACTTTTTTTAAAAGCTCCGTAGTTTCCATTTAATTTAAAAGTTAGAAGTAAAAATTTAGAAATCTTTTAAACTCTAAGGAACCTCAACCGTATTAAGAATTTCGTTTACGATATGCTCGCTGGTAATGTTTTCAGCTTCTGCTTCGTACGTCAAGCCAATTCTATGACGCAATACATCTAAACAAACCGCGCGCACATCTTCCGGAATTACATAACCTCTGCGCTTAATAAACGCATAAGCTTTTGCAGCCAATGCTAAATTTATACTGGCACGAGGCGAGCCACCAAAACTGATAAGCGGCGCAAATTTTTCTAACTTATAATCTTTAGGAAAACGAGTTGCAAAAACAATATCAACGATATAACGTTCAATTTTTTCATCCATATAAACATCGCGGGCAACGCCACGAGCTTTTACAATATCTTCTGGCTTTAAAATTACGTTAGGAGTTGCCATGCCTTCTTTAGAAATGTTGCTGGCAATAATTCGTTTTTCGTCTTCTTTTGTTGGATACGTAATAACTACCTTCAACATAAAACGATCCACTTGCGCTTCTGGCAAAGGATACGTGCCTTCTTGTTCAACCGGATTTTGCGTTGCTAATACTAAAAACGGATTAGGCAATTTAAACGTCTGATCGCCAATGGTAACTTGTTTCTCTTGCATGGCTTCTAACAAAGCACTTTGCACTTTTGCCGGCGCACGGTTTATCTCATCT
>CAIXZI010000141.1 GCA_903923915.1 uncultured Bacteroidota bacterium | reverse complement strand
CAACTTCAATACAAACAAAATCAGGTTGTAAATGCTTTTCAAAGATTAGCAAAAGTAGAAGTGGCAGAAATGCTTGATATTTTTGGCTGCGAAGAAAATTATTATTACCGCAACAAATTAGATTTTGGTTTTTCAAACAAAAAATGGCTTACTACCGAAGAGTTAAAAGAAAAAATTCAGGAGTCGGGAGATGATAGCCAATCTTCTGTGGTTCAAATCAATAAGTCAACAAATGGCGCTGGTTGTGGCTTCCACGTATCAGGTGCGTTCGATAAAGTATTGGATATTGAGCATTGTCATTTACAGCCCAGTCCTTCTAACGAAATACGTAACGAAGTAAAAAGATTTGCGCTTGAAAAAGGGTATGAGTTTTTCAACATTAGAGATAAAGCGGGTTTAATGCGCACTATGATTATTAGAACTTCTACAACCGGAGAAGTAATGTGCGTGTTTTCGTTTTACGATAACGATACCGAAAAAATTAATGAGTTGTTAAGTCACATACAGCAAAGCTTCCCGCAGATTACGGCTTTGCTATACGTCATTAATCAAAAAGGTAACGATACTATTTACGATTTGCCTGTACATACTTTTAGCGGAAACGATTTTATTTATGAAGAGATGGAAGGTTTGAAATTTAAAATCGGACCAAAATCTTTTTACCAAACCAATTCTAAACAAGCTTACAACTTATATAAAATTACCCGCAATTTTGCTGATTTAAAAGGCAGCGAAGTGGTTTATGATTTATACACTGGCACAGGCACCATTGCTCTATTTGTTTCTAAAAATGCCAAACATGTGGTAGGTGTAGAGTCTGTACCCGAAGCCATTGAAGATGCAAAAGAAAATGCAACGCTTAACAAGATAAATAACACCTCTTTTTATGCTGGTGATATGAAGGATGTTTTAAACGACGAATTTATTGCTGCCAATGGAAAACCCGATGTTATTATTACAGACCCTCCACGTGTAGGTATGCACCCTGATGTGGTAGCCAAAATACTTGAAATTGCTGCGCCAAAAATTGTATATGTAAGCTGCAATCCTGCATCACAAGCCAGAGATGTAGCCATGTTAGCCGAAAAATATGAAGTAGTAAAGGTGCAGGCAGTAGATATGTTTCCGCAAACATTACACGTAGAAAGCGTGGCATTGTTAAAACTGAAGTAACTGTTAATTTTTTTATTATCTTTATTGGATTAAATTTATTTCTGAGATGAAAAAAAGTTTACTCCTTTTAATTTTATCTGTATTAATACAGGTAAATTGTTTTTCTCAATTAACAGTAACTAATAACTCTGCAGCTACAGCACTGGCTCAAACTATTGCAGGAAATGGAGTTACAGTATCTAATGCAACTATAAACTGTCCAGCATTAAGTTCGGGCACTTTTTCTTATGCAGGTGGCAATTTAGGATTAACAAATGGAATTCTTTTAACTACCGGTTATGCTTCTGAGGCTGCAAGTGCAGGTTCTTTTTTTGCCAGTGAATCTACTGGAAACTCAGTAAATGACCCCGATTTAACTACTATTGCTTCAGGCACACTAAATGACGTTTGTTTAATTGCTTTTGATTTTGTACCCGTATGTAATAGCTTAAGTTTAACCTTTGTGTTTGGTTCTGAGGAGTATCCAACTTTTGTTAACTCTACTTTTAATGATGCTTTTGGCATTTTTCTTAGCGGACCTAATCCTTCCGGAGGTTCTTACACTTCGCAAAACATTGGTGTTTTACCTAATGGTATAGCTGTTTCTATTAATAATGTAAATGCAAGCACTAATTCTAGTTATTTTCACGATAATTATACAACTCCAAATAGTGATATAGCGTATGATGGCTATACAATACCTGTAACGTCTGTAACTTCTGTTGCCCCTTGTAGTACATATCACATAAAAATTGCTATTGCTGATGTTGGAGATGAGTCTTACGATTCTGGGGTTTTTGTTCAAGGTAATTCATTAAATTGTACAAACACACCTACTGTTACTCCTACTACAACAGCAGCAAATTGTGGTACTTTAGGTTCTGCAACAGTTACGGTAACCAATTACACAGGTACACCAACTTACCAGTGGTTACCAGGCGGTGCAACAACGGCTTCTATTAGTAATTTAACTCCGGGTACTTATACTTGTTTGGTTGGTTTGCAGTCTGGATGCGGAATAAATACACAAACAATAACTGCCAATGTTGGTTCTGTTGGAGCATCTTTTAATTATACAACTACCCCTCAAAACCCTTCTTGTAATAATGGTAATAATGGCACAGCTAACGTTCTTGTTAGCGGAGGTGTTGCTCCTTACACATATACTTGGACAAGCACTCCTGCACAAAACACGGCAACAGCTACAAATTTAGCCGCTGGCACATATACCGTAAATGTGCAAGATAATACAGGGTGTATTGGCTCAACCACTGTAACACTTATTAATCCACCAGCTATTGTTGCAACAGTAACCACATCTCCAACAACTTGTACAGGCTCTGTTGGAACTGCCACTGCAAATATTACCAGCGGAGGAACAGCTCCCTACAATTACACATGGAGTACCATGCCTGTTCAAACAGGGCAAAATATTAGCGGACTTACACAAGGTACGTACACAGTTGTTATTTCTGATTTAAATAGTTGTACAACAACCACTACCGGAGTTGTTGGTGGGCAAGGTTTTTCTTGGAGTTTATCTGCTTTATCAACTAATCCAAAATGTTTTGGTTCTGCAGATGGAACGGCTACAGTAACTGTAATTAATCCCGGTGCAAGTACTTTTACATATAGTTGGTCCACATCGCCTGCTCAAACAACAAACATGACCACGCCAAATCTTGCAGCAGGCACTTATACGGTTTTTGTGAACGATAATAATGGTTGCAGCAGTAATGCTTCTGTAACACTTATTAGTCCGCCACCAATAACAGCAACTGTAAATACGTCACCAACCATGTGTTCGGGTGCAACAGGTAGTGCAACGGTAAGTGTTTTAAGCGGGGGGGGTACCCCTTTTACATACACATGGTTAATAAGTCCTACTGTACAAACAACTTCTATTGCAACCAATTTAGCTCAGGGTACTTATTCTGTTTTAGTTATTGATAATAATAGTTGTAGTACCATATCATCAGGATCTGTCCAATCAACCGGCTTTACTTGGACTCCGGCGGCTACTTCTTCTCCAACAAAATGTTTTGGTTCTGTAGACGGAACAGCCACAGTAACCATAAATAATCCTCCGGCAGGGAGCACATATACATACATTTGGACACCAAGTGCACAAACAACAAGTGTAACTACAGCAAGCCTTGCAATGGGTAATTACACCGTTACCGTAAAAGATAATAATGGATGTGTAAGTACCGCATCCACCACAGTTACACAGCCAACACTATTAACAGCCAGTGCGCAATCAAATCCTGCCATGTGTACATCGGCAAGTGGTTGGGTTAACGCAATTGTAAGCGGAGGTACAGCGCCATACACATATGGTTGGAGTCCTACAAACCCAATACAAACTGCCCAAATGGCAACCAATTTAGCGCAAGGACAATACACAGTGATTGTTACTGATGCAAACAATTGTACTGCAACTGCTATAACATCGGTTGGAGACACTACCGATTTAACTGTTAAAGCATCTCAAAGTCCTGATTTATGTAGTAAAGGAGTTGGTAAAGCTATCGCAAACCCTAAAGGACAAGCACCTTATACATACGTTTGGACAACCAACCCTGTACAAACAACACAAACGGCAGATAGCTTAAAAGTAGGAACATATTCTGTTACCGTAACGGATGCTTTTGGTTGTATTAGTAATACATCAGTTATGGTTATTAATCATGATGATGTGCTTAGCGCTCAGTTTTTAACTACACCTGCCGGAGTAATAAATGCCGAAGACCCTATTGCGTTAAGCATAACAACCAATGCAGGTTGGAAAATAGATAGCGCCTATCTTTCAAACGGAGTGCTTATTAATAAAAACCCGTTTCCATATACATTTGCTCAATATGGCGATTACACGGCTACCTATTATTTTACAAGTAAAAATGGGTGCAAGGATACAGTTACATATAATATTATTGTAAAAGATTATATAACGCTATATATTCCTAATGCCTTTTCTCCTAATGGAGACGGTAGAAATGATCATTTTGAAGCACAAGGCACTTTTATAAAAACATTTGAAATGTATATCTACGACAGATGGGGTGTTTTGGTTAAAAAAATGAATGATATTAATACCACTTGGGACGGTACTAAAAGTGGTGGCTTAGCCCCTGAAGATATTTATGTTTATAAAGGATCTGCTTCTGATATTTTTGGCAAGTTTGTTTCTTTTCATGGACAAATAAGCCTTATCAGGTAAGTTTTTATAGCAGCTTTTTAATTTTAAGAGGCTCTAAAAGGAGTCGAAATAATTTATCTTGGTTTTTTGTTAATTTGATCACGATCCATATTGGGAGTGAATTTTTTGGTATCGAATTCTGAATTAAAAAAATCATCTTTTTTTTGTTTTACCGATTCAACAGGTTCTACTATTATAACATCTCCCATCATTGGAAGAGCACTTCCACTCTTCATGTTTATATTTATATTTTGTTTTAAGGTATTTATAGGAATATCTTTTATAATAATTGACTCGTAACCAATATAAATTGCTTTTAGACTAATGTTTTTTCCTTTAATAACTGTCTTATCTAATTGCATCTTATAAATTCCTTCTATGTCGGTAGTAGCCACCCCTAATTGGTTATTCAAACTATCATATACAACAATAGTTGCAAAAGGTATTGTTTCCTTTGTTTTCTCATCAAGTAAAGTTCCTGAAATAAAGATATTTTTGGTGATAGTATCTGCTAAATTTTGCTTGGTACTATCGCTGCCCGCTAAATCTACTTTATTGAGTAACTGCATTTGCGCTTTAATATTCTTTGTGAAAAGTAATAAGGAAGTGAGTAAAATATATTTAATTGGGTTTTGTTTCCAAACTAATTTTTTAAAGCTAATTTCTTTGGCAGGTACATCTATTTTAATTCTTCCGCAAAAATTAACACTTATATTAGGTAAAGTTTTGTTGGTAGTTAAATCATAAACTTCTTTTTGGCAATGCAGGCAAAAACGTCCGTTGGCAGATGTTTCCATCTCGTTCCAATTTTGCGCACAGGGTTTTACTATTTTGTAATTCATACTCTATCAAATATACAAATATTGTAATGAATAATCTGTGGAAATCTGTGTAATCTGTGGCAAAATTTATAAGATTCTTAACGATGAAATATTATCTTTGCTTCAAACACTTTTTTATGCAATTATTAAACGGAAAAACAGCTATTATAACAGGCGCATCGCGTGGCATTGGTCATGGTATTGCACTTGCATTTGCAAAACAAGGAGCCAATGTTGCCTTTACATATTTAAGTTCTGAAGAAAAAGCACGCGCTTTAGAAGCCGAGCTTGCCGCTTTTGGTATTAAAGCCAAAGGGTATAAAAGCGATGCTGCCGATTTTAAAGCTGCCGAAGAATTGGTTAACAATGTAGTTGCCGAATTTGGCACAGTAGATATTTTAGTAAACAACGCCGGTATTACCCGCGATACCTTGTTAATGCGTATGAGCGAACAACAATGGGATGAAGTTATAAATGCAAATCTTAAATCGGTTTTTAATTTAACTAAGGCTGTTACTAAACCAATGCTTAAGGCAAAAAAAGGTTCTATTATTAATATGAGTTCGGTAGTTGGCGTTAAAGGCAATGCCGGACAAAGCAATTACGCGGCGTCTAAAGCAGGTATTATTGGCTTCACAAAATCTATTGCGCTTGAGTTAGGCTCTCGTAACATACGCAGCAACGCTATTGCACCGGGCTTTATTGAAACTGAAATGACTGCCGTGTTAGATGAAAAAGTGGTACAGCAATGGAGAGATGGCATTCCGTTAAAACGTGGTGGAAGCGTTGATGATGTAGCAAACGCAACCATCTTTTTAGCAAGCGATATGAGTGCTTACATAACCGGACAAACAATTAATGTTTGAGGAGGAATGCTAACCTAATTGAGAATTTTTAATTCTTGATGTAGAATTTTGATAACCACCGAATATCCTATATGGCTTGTACTGGTTTGCTTTTTGGCAGGATTAGGATACGCATTTTTATTATACCGAAAACCAAAACAAGATGTAAATAAAACCATTCATTATTTATTATTTGCTCTTCGCTGGTTTGTTGTTTCATTCCTGTGTTTTTTCTTATTGAATCCATTAATAAAAAATACAACTACTTATACCGAAAAGCCTATCATTATTATAGCTGCAGATAATTCGGCTTCCATCACAAAAAACAAAGATTCTATTTTTTATAAGAATGAATTTCCAGGATTGCTGCACAAATTTAGTGATGCATTGACAGATAAGTATGAAGTTCATTTTGTGAAATTTGCCGGTGATGTAAAACAAGATGACACACTT
>CAIXZI010000140.1 GCA_903923915.1 uncultured Bacteroidota bacterium | reverse complement strand
TTTAATATTTCAATCAGTAAAGTGGGCTTCATCTTTTCTATGTAATTACCCATACCCTCTAAAACTTCCGGTTCATGAGACTCTACATCAATTTTAATTAAGTCAATTTTTTTAATTTTTTTAGACTCAATCAATGTAGATAGTTTTATGGTTTTAATTTGTGTTTTAAATGAGCCTTCTTTTGTTGCATTTAAATTTTTATTTACTGCTACAGAATAAGTATGTTCTGAGGGAGTGTCATAAATTATAGCAGTTCCATCATTATTGGATAGGGCAGATTCATAACAAACAATGTCGTATTTATTTAAATTATTGTTGTAAACCAGCTTATCATAGACCCGTTTTACGGGCTCAAAAGCATAAACATTTGCGTTTGGGTTTAGTGTTTTTGCAATTAATGCATAAACACCGGTGTTGGCTCCTACATCAACAATAACATTTGCGTTTTTACATAATTTTATCCAAAGTTTAATAGACTCTTTTTCCCATCCGCCAGCTAAGCCGGCCCAAAAAATATCATTTTCAACTTGAAACCCGTAATGTTTTATTTTAAAGCTTTTTTGGCTATCTATCTTTACATTGATTATATCTTTAAAGTGTAAATGTTTATAGATGTTTTCTTTAGGTTTCCATACATGTTTTAAGGCTGAAAAAAGATTTCGTTTAAAGGGAATAAATTCATAAATTTTTTTTAAACTTTTTTTCATAATTCGTATAGGTATTACTCCAGATGTTTTTTTATTGCTTCGCAAAGTAATTTGTTTTGATTTTCTCGCGAAAAGAAATTAATATTTTCATTTATTCCATAATATTTTAAAGTACCCGTTGTTTTCCATTCTAAAAACCAATCTTCCAGTATAACTTGAAATTCTTTGCCAGAATTTGCAATTTTTCCTGCCTGTGTTTTTAATATTAAATCATCTACAATATCTCTGTTGCCCGGAACCATAAGTATGTTTCTTTTAGCACCAAGATACTCAAATATTTTAGCTGTATAATATCCTTTATATCCTTTGTAGCTTGGGAATAATAATACATTAGCCGCTAAGGTAAGTTCAACTGCTTTTTCCATACTTACTCTGGGCGTAACTGTGATAAACGTATTTGGAAGCAATTTTTTTATGCGATGCGACATTTCAGGAAAAGAATCAAGTCCTATGAAATTTAACCTCACTTCTTCAGGATTTTTATTTTGTAAAAACAAGTTTAGGCCTTCTATCATAGCTGTCAAATCTTGAATGGGGTGAATTGTTCCCATTACCGAAACATTGAAAATTGTACTTGAAGGTTCTGTTTTATTTAAAAGATAAGCATTTTGTTCAAAACCATTTGTAATAATTTCAACTGGATTTTTAGTGATTTTTTTTATAAGATTATTAATTGTTGGTGTTACTGTCGTTGAAAAAGTAACATTTTTTAACCATTTTTTTAAATACAATTGTTTTAATGAGTTATAGAATTTTTCTTTAATTTCTGGATTATAATTTTCCTCGAGTATTAAGTTATTCCATGAATCTTGGAAATCTACTACAAAAGGAATTTTAAATTTCTTATTGATATCAAAAGCCAAGCGAACCATGTTAAGTGGAGGTGAGGTAACAATAATAAGTTTATAGGTCTCTTTTTCCAGATGTTTAAACAGGTAATCTTTAAAACTATCATAGGCATTAATATCAACTTGAAAACTTCCTTTAATAGCGAGTAAAATGTAAATAAATTTGTCTAAAAATAAATTTCGCACCCATCTTTTTTCTGCCAGTTTTACGTAGCGGTTCCTTTTATACGGAAGACAGATGGTTCTTGCGTTTTCATCTGAAGTAATTTTTACCTCTGCAACACATTCTTTTAAGTAGTCTTCCCAGGTGTTTTCATTGCCAGTCCAATGGCGTGTAATAATAGTTGGGTTAAATCCATGTTCATGAAAATCTTTTGCCCAAGATAATGGCCTATATGCTGCCACGCCCTTGCAAGGTGGATAATAATAGGCGATTATAAGTACATTTTCCATTGATTTTAAATGTCAAAAAATCATGTAGAAAAGATGGAATTTAATACTTGTTGAAGGATATTTAAATCAACAATAATATCGTTGTATGCCGGGTTGTCTTTACTTGTACCACTACAATTGATATGAATATAATGCAGATCTGAAATTCCTGCGGTTGCTAATGGTGAAAAATCATGATACAATTCACTAATTAAATTGATTACGTGAGTTTTTGGTTCCATAAAAAGTATATTAGTGAGTCCGGTTCCAT
>CAIXZI010000139.1 GCA_903923915.1 uncultured Bacteroidota bacterium | reverse complement strand
TTTGATTTGAAGGAACAATTTGTCTCTGTTTAGATCCACAAAAATGATTGTGAAGTTTACAAGAAATATTATTAGCAATAAATGCATCTCCAAGTGCATTATTGCTTGTAAGTGTTATTCCGGCAAAAGAAATAGCTGGAGACCTGTATTCTCCGGTAATGTAAACACTATTATTTAACCCGGTTGCTATACCAAAACCATAATCATTTCCGGTACCACCTGCGCTGCGTGCCCAAGATAAATTTCCGTTGGCTTTGTATTTTGCAACAAAAACATCATAAAGTGTATCTCCGCCGCCGCCTAAAAGCGAGTTGTTGTATAATGTTACAGCCCCTAGGTTTAATGAATCTGAAGTATAAAAACCTATAATATTCGGATTGCCTCCTGCGTCAAGTTTTACGTTGTAGCCTCTGTTTTCGGTATAATAATCTTGCTTACTAACTCGTGCCCACAAATCGTTTCCATTGGCATCGTATTTTACTAAAAACATAGCTAATGATGCGGAACTATTTGTAATAGAATGTGTGCCAAAAGAAACTGTTGATGAATATCCAATATAACCGGTTACATAACTGTTTCCCGCAGCATCTGTAGCAATACTGGCAGCGGCATCATCATCAGTGCCTCCTGCAGCTCTAAGCCATTGTTCGGTTCCGTTAGCATCATATTTAACTACAAAAATATCGTTAAAGCTATTTAAAGCAAGAGAGTCTGTATTAAAACGAATATAATTAGAAGCAAAAGTACCTGCCACATAAACATTACCGGCTCCGTCAATACTTATTCCGTAGGCTACATCATTATAATTACCCGTCCCACTTTTTAACCACTTAATGGCTCCTGTATTATCAAACTTTGCGGTAAAAACATCCGCAGATTGCCCGCTGTAACCATTTAATACTTGTGTACTGCCAAATCTAAGTGTATCACAATTAAAAGAACCTGTAACGTAAGAGTTACCGGCAGCATCTACCGCAATTGAACGTGCTCTGGCTTGCGAATTTCCGGCACCTTGCACTGCCCACTGTGCAACTCCGTTAGAATTGTACTTTGCAACAAACGGGTTGTAATAATTACCGTTTATTAATTTAACGGTTCCAAGGGTAAGCGTATCACAATTATGATAACCTGATATATACACATTTCCTGTAGCATCAGTAGCAATGCCTGTGCCTATGGCGTCGTTGTTTCCGCCTGCTTGTTTAGCCCATATAAAAGTTCCGCACGAATCGTATTTTACCAAAAATATTTCGGATGCGTAATTAGATGCTTGGTAAGGTTGGTTGTGAAGTGTAGTAGTGCCAAATAGAATACTTTGCGAATAAAAATTACCTAAGTAATAAACGTTACCTAAAGCATCTGTGGCAACGGCAAAACCTTGGTCTTCATTTGTACCGCTGGCTTTTTTAGCCCAGGCACAAGACGATTGCGCTTTTGTTTGATTTGATAAAACTATGGCTATAAAAAGCAATAGCGTAGTAATTGTAGTGGTTTTTTTCATGCGGTTTATTTTTTATTTGAGGGATTAAAGGTACTAATTATTTAATTACGAATACAAATTGGCGATTGATTGATGTGTTAAATTTGCAACTTAGTGGACAATAAAAGAGTGTTCGTCAACAAAAACAAACTTTACCTGTTGCCGCGTTTGCTAATACTTTTCTCTAATTTTCTGCGTTGATTTTCTCTTCGGCGTGCGCCACCTAAATTTACTTTTTTATTCTTTTCTTTTTTCTCGGCGAACGCACTATTAGTAGGCACTAATTTTTTACCTTTTTTCGAGTTCTTATTTATGTTTTTATCTTTTTTAAGCGGTACCTCATCAGTAGTTATCTCATCAGAAATTTCAACATCAGCAGGCAAAGCAAGCGTCGGAATTTTTTTGTTCATCAACTCCTCAATTTCTTTTTGCTTTTCTTTCTCGGCAGGAATTACAAAACTAAGCGCAACACCTGTTTTTTCAGCCCTTCCGGTTCGTCCAATTCTATGTATGTAAACAGCAGCTTCTCTTGGTATATCAAAATTTATAACGTGCGTAACATCTGTAATATCAATACCACGTGCAATAACATCAGTAGCAATTAATAAACGATGCGTGCCATCTTGTAATTGTCGCACAGCGGTAAAACGCCTTTGTTGAGATTTATTAGAGTGAATTAAACTTATCTGATCAGGAAAAACTGGTTTAATAAGTTTGTATAACGAATCGGCAATTTTTTTATTCTTCACAAAAAGCAAAGCCTTACTTATTGTCTTATCATTGCTCAACAACGATTGCAGTAAATTTACTTTTGTATAAAAGTTAGGTACCATGTATGCGCCTTGTGTGATATTTGCCAGTGGCGTTCCTCTCGATATTAATTCAATATATTCAGGCTTTTCAAAATAATCTACAATCATTTTTTCTACCTCATCCGTAAGTGTTGCAGAAAATAAAAGATTTTGTCGCTTTGGCGGCAGTGCTTGCATTATCTGTAAAAGTTGTGGCCTAAAACCTAAATTTAGCATTTCATCCACTTCATCAATTACTAATTTTTTTACTGAACTTAACTGCAAAACTCTACTCAAATATAAATCCATCAACCTGCCGGGTGTCGCCACCAGTATATCAACACCATCATAAACCTGTTGTTTTTGTGCCGAAGTTTTTACGCCGCCATACACGCCCAAACAACGCACGCTCATAAATTTTGCTAGTTTTTCAATTTCACTAACAACCTGTACTACTAATTCACGCGTTGGTACAACAATTAAAACGCGCGGTTGGCGTTGCTCAGAATAGGTTAATTGTCTAAGCAAAGGTAGTATATAGGCAAATGTTTTTCCGGTGCCGGTTTGCGCAATGCCAATGGCATCTTTGCCCGACATAATGATGGGAAATGCTTTTTCCTGAATAGGCGTAGGGGTTTCAAAGCCAATTTCAGCCAAAGCTTTTAGTAATTGTTTCGAAAGATTAAGGTCGTTAAAAGTGCTCACTATTTGTAAATTTTACGCAAAGATACGTTTAAATAACGTTGTTTTGGGCGTTGCGGTCGATTACAACCGTCGGGCTTTTCACTTCAATCTTTTGCCGATTACAGCAAAAGGATTTTCGTTGCAATCCCTAACGCAAACAATTCAAGCATAAATAATTTATTAAAAAAGCATAATAAATCTATTCACAACCAACCGTTAATTATTTGTGTTTTTGTGCTTTTATTTTCAGTTTAAAACCTCTATCTTTAATAGCTTATTTAAACGACGATTTTTTTATGAAGGCATATGTATTTCCCGGACAAGGTTCTCAATTTTCCGGTATGGGTAAAGAGCTTTATGATGCAAACCCAGCGGCAAAAAACTTATTCGAAAAAGCCAATGAAATATTAGGTTTCCGTATTACCGATGTAATGTTTAGCGGCACTGATGAAGAGCTTAAACAAACAAAAATTACACAACCAGCTATTTTTTTACACTCAGTTGTATTAGCGCATACGCTTGCAGATTTTAAACCAGATATGGTTGCAGGGCATTCATTAGGCGAGTTTTCTGCCTTGGTAGCAAACAAAACTTTATCGTTTGAAGATGCCTTAAAACTAGTTTACAAACGCGCCATGGCCATGCAAAAAGCTTGCGAAATTAACCCAAGTACCATGGCTGCTGTTTTAAATTTAGATGACAAAACAGTAGAAGAAGTTTGCGCAAGCATTACCGATGAGGTTGTGGTTGCAGCAAATTATAATTGTCCTGGGCAGTTAGTAATTTCAGGTAGTATCAAAGGAATTGAAATTGCCTGCGAAAAAATGAAAGCCGCAGGAGCTAAGCGTGCCTTGGTATTGCCGGTTGGTGGTGCTTTTCACTCGCCATTAATGGAACCTGCAAGTGCTGAATTAGCTGAGGCAATTAATAACACACAATTTAATGCACCGATATGCGCCGTGTATCAAAACGTAACAGCTAAAGGAGTAACTAATCCCGATGAAATAAAAAAGAATTTAATAGCACAACTTACAGCACCTGTACGTTGGACTCAAACCGTTGAGCAAATGATTGCTGACGGTGCTACTGAATTTGTAGAAGTTGGTCCTGGTAAAGTGTTACAAGGCTTAATTAAAAAAGTAAATAAAGACGCAAACGCCGTTAGCGCATAATTTTTATATGATGAAAAACATCCGTTTAGTTTTAGTGTTTAGTATTTTATCTTTTAGTATTTCTCTGCAAGCACAACATCGTTTTTTACAAGGTATTGCTGTTTTTGTTGGAGAAACTTCTTCAAGAGATAGGTATATTAATTTATATCCTCGCGATTTTCAAAACGACCCTACTTTTCTACATGCCAGGCCACCATCACACAAATCGGCAGAGCTTGAAAATTTTAGTGTAGGCATTTTTTTAGAAATGCTTAGAAGTTCTACCTGGCGTTGGGTTACAGAAATTGATTATTGCAACAAAGGCGCTGTAGAAAATGAATTATTGAATCCAATTACAGATCAAAAACGTATTACTGCAAATCACTACGCTAACATACAATGGAATAATTATTTAAAACGTTGGATTGATTTAGGGTTTAAATTTAAAACCTATGCAATGCTTGGTGTTAGGGCAGAATATACCTTATCCAAAAGTACACCTGCTTATTCATACATTGCTGGCAATGCAAGAAAAATTACGGTTAGTCCGGATGTTGGAATAGGAGCGGAGTTTCGTATAAAAGGTCCTTGGAATTTCTTTATAGAAGAACATTATAACCCGGATGTTATTCCTTTATACACAACCGGAAAAATATCGCTTTGGAATCGTACATGGGAAACGCGTTTAGGGATTATATATAGATTTAAAAGTGGAATTGGTTCGGTAGATTTAGATTGTAATGCGCCACGTTACCACGGCAGATAAAAAATAAAAATTATGGTTATTTCAAAAGAAGCTTTGTACTCACTCACTAAAGGAGTGTTGATGCCACAAGAAGAAATGCTTGAAGTGGCTCGCAAAAAAGGTAAATTATTTATTGGCATCCCCAACGAAATTGCTTACCAGGAAAACCGTGTGCCCTTAGTGCCAGACGCTGTAGCTTTATTAGTAAATAACGGACACCGCGTTTTAATTGAAACCAACGCAGGCAAATCAGCAAATTTTTTAGATAACGATTATAGTGAAGCAGGTGCAGAAATTGCATACTCTGCCGAAGAAGTTTATAAAGCAGATATTATTGTAAAAATTGCTCCTCCAACCATGGAAGAGTTAGAATTGGTTCAGCAAAAACAAACCATACTTTCTGCATTACAATTTACAGCTCATACAGAAGAATTTTTAAAAAAATTATCGCAAAAGAAAGTAAATGCAGTTGCAGTTGATTGGATAACAGATGATCAAGGCATTTTTCCTTTTGTACGTGCCATGGGCGAAATTGCCGGTGGCGCATCCATCCTTATTGCGGCAGAGTATCTTACTAATACGCATAACGGAGTTGGTTCTATACTGGGTGGTATATCGGGTATTTCTCCAACCGAAGTAGTTATTGTTGGTGCAGGTACGGTGGCAGAGTTTGCAGCCCGCGCTGCTATTGGCTTAGGTGCTTACGTTAAAATATTTGATAGTTCAACTTCTCGTTTAAGAAGATTACAAAGCGCTTTAGGCTCTCGTGTTTTTACTTCTATTATTCAGCCAAAAGTATTAGCAAAACATTTAAAATCTGCTGATGTTGTTATTGGTGCCATTCGTTCAAAAACAGGTCGTTCACCCATTATTATAAGTGA
>CAIXZI010000138.1 GCA_903923915.1 uncultured Bacteroidota bacterium | reverse complement strand
TTATAAATAATGAGAATACTTTTGTATTGAAAGATTTCAAGGAATTGTCAAATTAATAAAAGCCTCTATCGAATTACACTTGAATACCTTATTAATTGATAAAAACAGTTCCGTTAGTCCAAGTCGTGAAAAACCAATCTCCGGTATTTTTATACCGGATTTTTTTTTGTTCTGGTTATAATTTTAACCGTTTTTTCAGTATCGCTTCGAGTTGTTTTTGGGCTAAATAGCTCATCAAAAACTAACGCCTGCCAATGTTTTGGCACCTTGCAATTTATAATACTTTTTACTTTTTAAGTTAAAAATAATGTAGAGTAAGGAAATATAAGGTCATGCAACCATATGATTTAGTAATACGTCTTGTAAACATTATCAAACGGAATTAATTAGTTAATGCCTGTATAATTTGTTTTAGTATTACTTATACCCAACTTACAATAGCGGGAAATACATCCTAAACGGAACTTTAAGATCAACATGGCCCAATGCAAACTAAGTATGTGCAAAGTATATACCACTTACGTCAATGGACAAACGAGCAATAATAGATTAAGTATACAGCAATGTATAAACTGTTATATTCTACAATTTCCACTAAAAGAAACAATAATTTATTTTTTTTCTATCTATTAAAATTTTAAAAACCATGAAACTTAAAGTACTTACATCTATTGTCGGTCTTTTATTTTATTTTTTTTCTGATGCACAAACTTTATCCATAAGCAGTGTTGTTACTACCAATAGCACTTGCCCGGCAAATGGTACAATTACCGTAAATTCTTCAGGAGGTATTACTCCTTATTTTTATTCAATTAATAGTGGATCAGAGCAAAGTTCGAATTATTTTCAGGGGTTGGCGAGGGGAAGCTATACAGTAAAAGTAAGAGATGCTAATAACACAACTGTAACACAGATTGCTATTGTTGGCGGTTCCTATACACTTATGATTCCTGTTTTATCCACCACAATAGAATTTTGTCCCGGAAGCAATACAGGTTCTATTCAAGCTACTATTGGTGCCAATCAGGGGTCATCACCATTTGTGTATTCTGTAGTTTCCGGACCAACCATTCCAGCACCTTCCGCTGCAATAAGCAATAGAAGCTATACTTTTACTAACCTTGCCCCAGGTACTTATTCCATAAGGGTTACAGACAGTTGCGGCGAGTTTCAAACAAGAAGTATTACACTGGCAGCAGCGGGTAATTATACTCAAAGTATTTATTCTGTAAATGCACGGCCATCGTCTTGCAGTAGTATGGATTTTTACATACGTCCGGGCATCGGAGGTCGTTATCCATATACAGTATCTGCTTATCCCGATGGCAATCTGAGCGGAATGCCAATAACGGCAACCTATACAAGCAATGCCGACGCTGTGCCAATCCCAGGTTCAATCTATACCGGGTTTAAACTTACTGCACCAAATTCTTCAACATTTTGTAATGGCAGATATGCATTTGTTCTTACGGATGGTTGTAATAAAACTACGGCTACCTATAATTTAGCGATGGGTATTGTAACCATGACCAACAATACAACCTCTAC
>CAIXZI010000137.1 GCA_903923915.1 uncultured Bacteroidota bacterium | reverse complement strand
ATTTAACAGCAAAGAGAATAGAATATATGAATGAGAATGGTTATTTTATTAGTGATTTTCATCTGACAAAAGTTTTCAAATGGTACGGAATGTCATTAATAATAACATTTTCTAATCAAATAGAAAAAAATATAATTGATTTTGATAGAATCATTCACAGATAATTTTGATTCAAATATTTGGTAAATTATTAATTTAAAAATTCACTATTTTAAATTAATTGGTAGAAAATTGAAATACTTATCTTAAACAACTACAAAAATATAAATACCAAGTTCTTGGCTTGGGTTCAGCTTTGTTAATGAAATAGAAAAAAGATATTTGTCTTTTCTTAAGTAATGCTTCATTCATATATAAAGTTCAGATATTATTTGGACTTGGTGGTGGAGGTCTTGCGGCTAATTCCATTCGTTCTTCTTCTAGCTCTAATTCTATATTGCGTTTAATATAACAACCACATATACTACATTCACTGCATTTTGATTTACTAGCAATTTTAACTAAACCAACTATTAAACCAACTGAAGAAGTAATGAAAAAGCTCCAAAAAACAGCGTTGAAAATACTAGAATCCATATATATATCTTAAACAAAAAAAATAATAGCCACCACATATATATATCACCACAAAATATTATCTGAAAACCATCCACGACTTCCTATTTTAGATCTGTCTTTCTGATGCCGAATTTTATATAGTCTGCGACGATTATCTGCGTACTCTTGTCCTCTTTCTTGGATGTAATGTGGATAATCAGAAAATCCAGATGCACCAATACTTGCTATATATTCTCCTTCTTTTGTGAAGATATCTATTTTATATTTTTTATAATGGCTTGGTTGTATTACAACACCCAATCTTTTTGCTTGACGAAAACTATATGGTAAAATAGTATACATGATATATTATCATATTATTTTTATTCTAATAATAAACTTGTTCCATTCCAAACAAAAGATACTGCTTTTCCTTTTAGTAATACATATGTGCTACTTCCATTATATGTGATTGTAGTTGATGGATTAATTGAAGCATTATAAAAAGTAAATACACCATTTTGGGTAAGAGAACTGGATAATCCTGTTGTAGTTAAACCAAGATTAGCAACTGCGGTAATAAAAGTATAACCATATTGTGCTTGTAATAATGCTAATGTTGCTGTTCCTACTACTACTTGAAGACTTGCTGGATACAAAGGCTGTATAGATGCAGATTGATATAAATATGGTTGCCTAAAAGGTTGGGTTGTTCCATCTTCCATTATAAAACCTGATTCACTAATAATCATAGAACAAGTATCTGGAAGATCTATAGTATTTGAACCAACCGCCATATAGTATAATGTTTCACCATAGAAATTACCAACTTGAACTCCACCACCTTGTGTTTTAACTAATGGAAAAGGCGTATGAAGAAATTTTTGAGGAGGCGGAAAAGTATTTCCACTAAAATCATAGTATGCGATATATGGTATATTAGGAACAATAGTATAACTCGGCTCACCTAACACAGTCCCAAATCT
>CAIXZI010000136.1 GCA_903923915.1 uncultured Bacteroidota bacterium | reverse complement strand
TTGGATCTTCATCACGCGCATCTTTAAACTCTTCAGGAATACCAAACTTAGGTAACAATACATCTCTGCCAAGTTTAAAAGATTCAATTTTATCTACAATAAGATTGGTGTTTTCTAAAGCTTCGGGCATATCACTAAAAATCTTTTGCATTTCTGCAGGAGATTTAAAATAAAACTCTTGATTAGGAAAACCATAACGGAAGCCGCGTCCGCGCCCAATGGGCGTTTCTTTTAACTGATTATCTTTTACGCAAAGCAAAACATCATGGGCAGCTGCATTTTTTTTATCTAAATAATAATTATTGTTAGCGGCAAAATAAGTTACGTTGTGTTTTTTTGCAAAGCGAAGCAATGTTTCGTTTACAACACTTTCTTCAGGTAGATTATGATTATTTAATTCAACATAAAAATCTTCGCCAAATTGTTCTTTCCACCAAACAAACGCTTCTTCAGCCTGTGTTTCTCCAACGTTTAAAATTAAGTTAGGAATTTCTCCACTTAAAGAACCTGTAGTGGCAATCAACCCATCTTTGTGGCGAGATAACGCTTCTCTGTCAATACGTGGTACATAATAAGAACCCTCTGTAAAGCCTATAGAGCTTAACTTTGAAAGATTTTGATAACCAGTTTTATTCTTCGCTAAAAACACTTGTGTAAACCCGTTGTCTTGTTTTGATTTATCAAGTCGGTCTTTACAGATGTAAAGTTCGCAACCAATGATGGCTTTTAACTCTTGTTTTTTTGTACCTTCTTTTTCTCCTTTGTCAATAGCATCGTTGTGAGCTTTTATAGCTTTATTTTGTTTATCTACGCTTTGCCAAAATAAAAAGGCACCATACATATTTCCATGATCGGTAATGGCTAGTGCCGGAGAACCAAAGCTAATGGCTCGTTTGATCATATCATCAATATCGCTGGTAGCTTGTAATACAGAATATTGTGTGTGATTATGTAAGTGAGAAAATTTTATGTTTGAAGTTTGAACTTCAGTGGTAGACGTTTCTTTTGCGCCTTTGTCTTTAGTTTCTTGGCTTTTTAATTTTTTCTCAGCAGATAAAAGTGCACTTAAATCAGGTGCAACATAATTTATAGTTTGTAAATCTGTACTTGGAAGTTCGCTAACTTTTAAAATGCCACGTTTTAGTAATTCAAAAAAGGCTTTGGTTGTAGCTTGTACGTCGAAGGCTGCATTGTGGGCAGCCTCAAAGCCTTCATTAAATAATTTTACATAAAGCTCTTCTAATTTTGGCCATTTAAATTTACCACCTCGTCCACCGGGAATAGCACAAAATTCGGTAACATCATCGTTCTTGGTATCTATAACAGGTTTGCCTGCAAAAAAATCAGACATACCCAAGCGAATGAACTCGGCACCAATAATGCTTAAATCAAATTCAATGTTATGCCCGGCTAAATACTTTGTTTGTTTAACGGCTTCAACAAACTCGTTCATTACGGCTTGCAAATCATGTCCTTCGGCTAAAGCGCGCTCGGTGCTAATACCATGCACTTGCGCGGCATTAAACGGAATGGTAAAACCATTAGGTTTAACAATAATGCTGTTGGCAGAAAGTAGATTACCTTTTACATCATGTAACTGCCATGCAATTTGCACCACTCTGGGCCAATTATCGCTATCACTTAAAGGGGCGTTATAATTACGGGGCAAACCCGTAGTTTCGGTATCAAATATTAAAAACATGCGCTGTAAAAATTACCCTATAAATTTAATAAAGAATAAGGGCTTAAAGGCTTTTGTTAAAAAAGAAAGTTAAATGTTGAAAGATTAAATTTAAAAGGCTTCTCTTTTTTGGAGAAGCCTTTTAATTGTTGATAATTGCGTTAGGGATTGCAACGAAAATCCTTTGCTGTAATCGGCAAAGATTGAAGTGCAAAGCCCGATGGCGGTAACCCGCCGGAACGCCCATTTACATGCCAAAGCCATAGTAAGCGTGCATTCCGTTGGGATAAACGCCTTCTATTAAAATGCCGCCTTGCTTATTTTTAACGGCAGCATTAACATCTTCAATAGTATTGATAGGTTTTTTATCGATGGAAGTAATAACAAAACCTTGTTTTATACCTGCAGCGAATAATTTACCGTTTTTAAGATCTGCAATACGAACGCCATTTTGTATGCCTAGTTTTTTTAAATCAGCTTTACTAACGTCTTCAAAACTAGCACCTAAAGAACCGATAGATTTGGTTTCTTTTACTTCTACTTTTTCTTTTTTAATAATGCTTACGTTGCCATCTTTATTTTTAAGAATAACAGGTAAATCTATTTCTTTATTGCCACGAATAAGTGTAACAGCAATTTTATCTCCTGGGCGATATTTGCTTACTTGCTCTTGCAAAGCAGAAGCATTGTTTACATCAAAACCTTCTATTTTAGTTATAACATCACCAAGGGTAATGCCTGCTTGTTCGGCAGAACCGTTTTCAGTTAAGCCAT
>CAIXZI010000135.1 GCA_903923915.1 uncultured Bacteroidota bacterium | reverse complement strand
TGTAGGGTAAAACCTGTTGTGTAATCGCCAAAGATTGAACCGTAAGCCCGACGGTGGAAATGCTTTTTTAGCATTTAGCGAAGTCAAAATAAAAAACTAAAACGATGAGCTAAATCCACCGGAACGCCACCCTTCGACAAGCTCAGAATGACATTAAAAATATAAAATATGATAATTCAATTAGAGAAAAAAGTAAGCGACCAACAAAAGCAACATATACTTGATGTTGTAAAAAGTATTCATTATAAAGCCACGGAAGTCAGCACACAATTTGGTAAATACTTAGTTTGTATAGGTAAGCAAGATTTTGACATCAGGCTTATTGGGAGCTTAACAGGCGTGCGTGATGTGCATAGAGTGAGTGATAGTTATAAATTGGTTTCGCGAAAGTGGAAGGTAAATTATAGTAGCATTGATTTGGGAGATGGCGTTATAATAGGTGGAGATGAATTATCAGTTATGGCTGGTCCGTGTTCTATTGAAAATGAAGATCAGGTGCAAAAAATTGTAACGCACTTAAAAGAAAACAATATTAGAATTATGCGAGGCGGAGTTTTTAAACCACGTAGTTCGCCTTACGCATTTAGGGGTTTAGGTATTGATGGATTAAAAATGTTTTCGAGTATTTGCAGAGAGAATGGCATTAAAATTATTACTGAAGTGATGCAAGTATCACAGATTAGAGAGATGCATGATTATGTAGATGTATTTCAGGTTGGTGCGCGCAACTCACAAAATTTTAATTTGTTAGATTCGCTTGGAGAGATTGATAAACCTGTTTTAATAAAACGTGGCATGAGTGGAACTATTGATGAATTATTGCAAAGCGCTGAGTACATTTTTAGCGCCGGTAATGAAAAATTGATGTTGTGCGAACGCGGTATCCGTACGTTTGAAACTGCTTACAGAAATACATTTGACATAAACGCAATACAAGTATTGAAAGATAAAACACATTTGCCTGTTATTGCAGATCCATCTCATGGAGTTGGCATACGCGATTACGTTAGTAAAATTGCTCTGGCAAGTGCTGTTGCAGGTGCAGATGGGGTGATTTATGAAGTACATGAAGTGCCGGAAGAAGCTGCAAGTGATGGGCAACAGACTTTAAATTTTGAAGAGAGTAAATTCCTTTGTAAACAATTAGAGGCATTAAAGAAATTAGTTTTGTAGATTATACAATAACTAAAGGCACAGAAATATTATGTCGAACATCTTCTACGGTAGTGCCAAATAAAATATCTTTTAAACCTGTATGACCATGTGTGCCCATAACAAGCATATCTGCACCGTGTTTATTTACTAACTCGGGTATTGCTTTTTTCGGGCTTCCATATCCAATTAAAAAACTTGCTTTAATACCTTGCTCTCTTAATGCAAAAATATATCTTTCAATCATTTCAATATCTTTTATTGTTTCAAAATCTTGTGTATCTGCTCCATATATCATGGCCCCCGGTGTTTCTACAATATGTAAAAGCTTATAATCCGCATTTTTACCTCCCAATGTTAATGCATAGTTCAGCGCTTTATTATCTGCTGAAGAAAAATCTAAGGCGATAAAAATGTTTTTAGGGGCATCTACATCTTTTAATTGTAAATGCATTTGTTGATGTAAGGTAAACAATTTTTGGTTTTTGCTTTTCTTTAAAATAGGGTAGATGATTACAAATAAAAGAACACCAAAAACAATTACACAAGCCATGGCTAAAAAAAACTTGGCTATAAAAGAAATACTATCATCATGCACCCACTCGTTTGTTTGAATTAAAACAAAATAAAAATTTAATCCGGTTATTAGCGAAGTGGCAACCCAGGCAAGTGTTCTATAGAGATTGGTTACCGCAAAATCTCCCATCATTTTTTTACTTCCGGCAAAGTAAATAAGTGGTATAATAGCAAAAGGTAATTGTAGACTTAATATAAATTGAGAAAGTACCAAAAGTTTTCCTGTGGCAGCTTCGCCCATTAATAAAACAGTTAATAATGCAGGTACAATAGCCAGCATACGTGTTATTAACCTTCTTAGCCAAGGCTGAATGCGAAGTTGTAAATGCCCTTCCATAATAATTTGTCCGGCAAGAGTGCCTGTAATAGTGCTGCTTTGTCCGGATGCAATTAAAGCTACAGCAAACAAAATAGGAGCGAGAGAGCTTCCTAAGAGTGGTTGTAAAAATTTGTAAGCATCTTCAATTTCTGTTACACCAAACAATCCGTTATTAAAAAAAGCGGATGCAGATAAAATTAAAATAGATGCATTTACAAATAAGGCTAAGTTTAAAGCAATGGCAGAATCTATAATATTAAAACGAATGGCTTTTTTTATGCCAATTGGAGTTCGTTCAAATTTGCGTGTTTGCACTAATGAACTGTGCAAGTATAAATTGTGAGGCATGATAGTTGCACCTAAAATAGCAAGTGCTACATAAATGGCTTCGTTCGATTTGAAAGATGGGATTAAACCGCCTGCAATTTCTGTTATGTTTGGTTGGGCAAAAAATAATTCAATTAAAAACGAAAAAGCTATAACTGAAATTAATCCTATAATAAAGGCCTCTACTTTTCGTATTCCAATTTTTAATAAGAAGAGCAATAAAAAAGTATCAAAAATGGTTATGCTTATACCCAGCCATAAAGGAAAATGAAATAACAATTCTAAACCAATTGCCATTCCTAAAACTTCAGCTAAATCACAGGCTGC
>CAIXZI010000134.1 GCA_903923915.1 uncultured Bacteroidota bacterium | reverse complement strand
TATTGTCCTATGCTGGATGCCCGTCGTATGGAGGTTTATTGTGCTGTTTACGATAAACATACAGAAACCATACTTCCTGTAAATGCTTTGGTTTTAGATGAAAAATCCATTGAAGTTTTTAATTTAAACAAGCCTATTTATTTTTTTGGCGACGGAATGCCCAAGGCAAAAGAGCTTCTTCAAGGCAATAAAAATGCTTTTTTTATAAAAGATATTTTTCCTTCGGCTGAAAGCATGGCTGCAATTGCTTTTACCAAATTCTTGCAAAAGCAATTTGAAGATGTAGCTTATTTTGAGCCTTTTTATTTGAAAGAATTTTTTACCAATGCCAAAATGTAGCTTTTTGGATTTAATGTATAACTGTAAATAATTTCTACCTTTGTCCGCCCATGGAAATTAAAGTATTAAAATCGAAATTACATCTGGTAACTGTTACGCAAGCCGAATTAGATTACATTGGTAGTATTACTATTGATGAAGATTTAATGGACGCCGCTAATCTTATAGAAAACGAGCAAGTACACGTACTAAACAAAAGAAATGGTGAACGTTTAATTACCTATGTAATTAAAGGAGAGCGTGGTTCGGGTGTTATTTGCATGAATGGACCTGCAGCTTTACGCATTGCCAAAGGAGACGTGGTAATTGTTATTTCTTATGCCATGATGAAGTTTGAAGAAGCTAAAAAATTTACTCCTTGGGTTATTTTTCCGGACACTGAAACTAATCGTTTAAAAGCCTAATTTTTTTGAATCCAAAGATAAAATCCATATTGCAGCTAGTGTTATTTGCCGCAATTGGAGTGGGTTTGGTATGGCTATCTATTCACAACATACCTGATAAAGACATTGAAACCACTAAGCAATCTTTTAAAGATGCCGATTACACAATAGTTACTATTTCGGCCATTATTAGCATGTTAGCCCATGTAATGCGCGCTTGGCGTTGGAATATGCTTATGGAACCCATAGGACATAGCATCTCGTTTAAAAATTCGTTTGCAGGCGTAATGATTGGTTATGTGGTAAATTATGCCGTGCCTCGCGCCGGAGAGCTTAGCCGTTGCGGTGTTGCAGCCAAGTACGAAAAAATTCCGTTTGCAGCAGCTTTAGGCACCGTAATTACAGAACGCATTGTAGATGTAATTTTATTGTTGCTTTTGTTCTTCATTACATTAATAGTTCAATTTAATGAATTAATAGGTTTAACCAATTTATATGTCATGCAACCCTTATCTGCCAAGCTGGGCGGCTTATTACACAATAAGATATATTTAGCCATTCTAATTATTGGATTGCTTGTTTTTGTGGGAATTTTATTTGCATTAAGAAATAAAATAAAATCTCTTTTTACTGGAAAAATTGGTGGATTATTTAAAAGTTTTGGCGACGGATTAAAATCTATAAAAGATTTGAAACGCCCGTGGTTATTTGTGTTTCAAAGTGTTTCTATTTGGGTTCTTTATTTTTTAAGTCTTTATGTTTGCTTTTTCTGCTTTCCTCAAACAAGTGTTTTAGGTGTAAAACCTGCACTATCGGTTATGTTGTTTGGCACTATTGGCGTTATGGTTAGTCCGGGCGGTATTGGTGCGTACCAACTTATAGCCACCCAAGTATTAATTTATTATGGCGTAGCAAATGGTGTGGCAGTTGCCTTTCCGTGGATTACCTGGGGCGTGCAATTTATTGCCATTTTAGTAATTGGGGGTTTATGTTTTTTATTCCTACCTTTATTAAACAACAATAAGCATGATAACATACCAGCAAATACTAAAGAGTAAAATTTTATCGGCCGACGCCGTAAAAAAACGCGCAAATATATGGCGCATGTTTAATCAAAAAATTGTTTTTACCAATGGATGCTTTGATATTTTGCATCAAGGACACGTTGATTATTTATGCAAAGCCAAAGATTTAGGTCATAAATTAATTGTTGGATTAAATACGGATGCTTCGGTTAAACGCCAAAACAAATCTCCCGAAAGGCCAATAAATACAGAGCAATCACGCGCACTTATTTTAGCCGCATTAGGTTTTGTAGATGCCATAGTTTTATTTGATGAAGAAACTCCTTACAATTTAATCAAAGCCATTCAGCCAGATGTTTTGGTTAAAGGTGCTGATTATAAAGCAGAAGAAATTGTTGGTTATGATATTTTAAAAGCCAACGGCGGAGAAGTTATGACTATCGAACTTACAGAAGGTTTTTCAACAACGGCACTTATCAATAAAATTAAATCGTAATTTTCGGACAAAGAAAATTTAAGCCACTGTGGCAAACCCGTTAAAAAAATTAGCTTCACAAACCGCTGTTTACGGACTGAGTACCATTTTGCCTCGGTTTTTAAATTATTGGCTTGTTCCGTTTTTTACATACAAGTTCACTAACCCGGCTGATTTTGGTATAAACACCGAGATATACGCTTACATTTCTTTCCTAAATGTAATTCTTACTTACGGCATGGAAACTGCTTTTTTCAACTTCGTAAATAAAAACGAAAACAAAAATGTGGTGTACAGTACGGCACTTATTTCTTTATTGAGTACATCCACCCTGTTTCTTTTAATTGGTTTGGTTTCCTCCGGTTTTATTGCGGGTGAACTTAATTATGCCAACAACGTAAACTTTATTCAGTGGATGGTATTAATTATTGCTACCGATGCAATCATGGCAATTCCCTTTGCACGCCTTCGCTCTGAACAAAAAGCCATAAAATTTGCTGTCATTAAAATTGCTAATATTTTAGTGAACATTGGTGTAAATGTTTTTTTTATTCACTTCTGTAAAAATGCGTATGAGAATGATTTAGCCAATCAAACAACATCTTCTTTGGGCAGCTTATACAATCCGCAAATAGGCATTGGTTATGCGTTTTTAGCTAATCTAATTGCCAATGTTTTTAGTTTGATTTTATTGGCAAAAGAATTTACAGGTTTTTCTTTTACGTTTGATAAAGCCCTGTGGCTGCAAATGCTAAAGTACGCGCTGCCTTTATTAATAGTGGGTTTAGCAGGCATGATAAACGAAACCTTTGATAGAATAATATTAAAAAAATTATTGCCTGCTGATATTGG
>CAIXZI010000133.1 GCA_903923915.1 uncultured Bacteroidota bacterium | reverse complement strand
ATTAAGTTAAAGAAAAAATAAAATATTTAACCACATCTAAAAAATAAAATTATGAAATCAGGAACGCGAGAAAAAACATTAATGACGTATGATAAAATAGCAAATTTTATCAACTTAAAAAATTCTTTTAATAAGGAAATTTTAAGGGAAATTGGTTTAATAAATTACACCTTACCATACGCACTTTATAGAGCTGGGTATGTAGAAAAAACTTTTGGTGGTAAATTTATTATAAAAAATAATATTTCCTTAAACAGGGAATTAATAGATAAAGCTTGTTTGATTTATTCACGTGTAAATTCAGATAATAGAAAAAAAAGTAACGAATTAATTTATAAAAATAATAACGAATTACTGCCTATGAAAAAAATAACAATACAAAAAGAAGTTGATGAAAATTTTACTTCAAGATGTATTGCTCACTTGAAATCTTTAGGTTATAAAATATTAAAACCGGTTCAGGAGTTTACAGAAGTTTAAATAAAGTTGCTTAATTCAAAAGTTTTATTAAGTTTGCAAGTACAAATAAATCGCTGGTATGATTTACAAAGAAAAATTTATTAATTAAAATATTCACAGAGGAGGGGTTGCGTTCATCTGCATACCAGCGATAACGCCCCCGAATTTGTGATACCTTTTTCACATGGCAAAAGATAAAAAGTCTGTACTTCTTTATTGCGATATAATTCATACTGTAAAGGAACTTTCAGATGAAGAAGCTGGTAAATTGTTTAAACATTATTTGGAATATATAAATGACCTTAATCCATCTGCACCGGATAAACTTACTCAAATTGTTTTTGAACCTATCAAACAAAATTTAAAACGTGACCTTAAAAAATGGGAAGATAGGAGTGTAAAAAATAAAGAAAATTCCAATGATAGATGGTCTAAATCAAACTCAAATAATAATGAGATAACAAGTGATTTAATCCAAGTTTACGTTATAAGAATTTTTAATAATTCAGAATCATTTATAAAAATTGGACAAACAGAAACTAGAATTGCAAGAAGATACTCAGGAAAATTACCATACCAATATCAAATATTAGCGCAGTTTTTTTGCGAAAAAATAACGGAATTAGAGTATTTTTTTCATTCACAATTATCAGAGTTTAAATACAATCCTTTATTAAATTTTGCTGGTAAAAATGAATGTTATTCTATGGATTGTATTGATAAATTAAAAGATATTAACATTTCCAAATTTGATATTTTGGATATTTCGCAATGCGAAACTATGCGAAACTATGCGAAACATGCCGATAAAGATACAGTAATAGTAAAAGATACAGTTACAGATAAAGTTATAGATAAAGATATTCTTTTAAAAAAAGAAACAAAACAAATTAATATAGAGGATAGGAAGCAAAAATTTATTGAAGATTTAAAACCGTTCCTTTTGCAAAATTTTACAAGAGAAACTTTAAACGATTTTTTTAACTACTGGTCCGAACATAATCCTGATGGTAAAAAAATGAGATTTGAAATGGAAAAAGTTTTCGATATTTCAAAAAGATTAGGTACATGGCAAAAAAATAATTCTAAATTTAAACAAAATGGAAAATTCATTAGTAAAGCAGACGAGAGAACAAGAGGTTTTGCAGCTCTTGACGCAGAACTCAACAGCGTACTTGCAGGTGTTAAATTGCCAATCGATTGAGGAAGTTCTTGCATCGCCAAATGTTCAACTTT
>CAIXZI010000132.1 GCA_903923915.1 uncultured Bacteroidota bacterium | reverse complement strand
GGGGAGAAGATGATTTTATACACACGCAAAACTTTGCTTTAATAGATAAAGAAAGATGCATACGAGGTTATTACGATGGCACAGATAGTACAGAAGTTACTCGTCTAATAAACGATATAAATCTTTTATTTGAAGAGTATGCTTATAAAGAAAAAAATTAATTTACACTCAACCTATCAAGTATCTCCGCAAACTCTTCATTGCTTTTAAAAGTAAGGCTAAGGCTACCGCTTCCGTCTTTCTTGCGTTTTAAAGCAACAGGTGCGTGAAACAATTTGTTTAATTTTTCAATTATTTTTTTGTCCTCAAGTGTTACAATAGCAGGCGTTTTTGTTTTAGGTACTTGCGTTTTTACCTTTTCGCCACGAGCAAGCATTTCTACATCGCGCACCGAAAGGTTTTCTTCGATTATTTTAGCAAATAAAGCTAATTGCAAATCTTCATTTTCAATAGAGATAAGCGCGCGTGCATGCCCCATGCTTATTTCTTTATCACGAATACCTTTTTGTATTTCAGCCGGCAGTTTAAGTAAGCGTAAGTAATTTGTAATGGTAGAGCGTTGTTTGGCAACTTTATCTGCCAAAGCTTCCTGAGTTAAATTACACTCGTCAATTAAACGTTTGTAGCTAATAGCAACTTCAATAGCATCTAAATCTTCGCGTTGAATGTTTTCTACCAAAGCCATTTCAAGCATGGTTTGATCATCAGCAATACGAATATAAACGGGTACTTCTTTTAATCCTGCTAATTGAGATGCACGAAAACGACGTTCGCCAGAAATTAATTGGTAATTATCATAACCCATTTTACGTACTGTAATGGGTTGTATAATACCGTGTTGTCTAATAGATTCAGCAAGTTCATTTAATGCATCTTCGTCAAAATGTGTGCGTGGCTGAAATGGATTTACTTCAATAGCAGAAATTTTTATAAGATTAACAGAACCCGCTACCGGCGCTGATTTTCCAATCTCTCTGGTAGTAATATCTGTTTTAGAATTTTCTAGTAATGCGCCTAATCCACGCCCCAATGCTGATTTTTTCATTTTGTCTTTTTTTATTGTCTGCTGTATATTGTATTTTGTACTCAGTCTGTTATACATTGTACAACATACATGGTACATTTTCTTTACTCCAGTTCTTGCTCAGGCACATCTTCATCAATATCAATAAAACGAGCATCGTTACTAATTTTTGTTAGTCCGTTTTTTTGTAGGATTTCTCTTGCCAAGTTTAAATAGTTGACAGAACCTTTACCTGCTGCATCATACATAATAATTGTTTTACCATAGCTGGGAGCCTCGCCAAGCTTGGTGTTACGATGTATAACGGTGTTAAACACCATATCCTGAAAATGCGATTTTACTTCCTCTACAACTTGGTTAGAAAGACGTAAACGAATATCGTACATAGTTAGTAAAACACCTTCTACTTCAAGGTCTTCGTTCATTTCTGTTTGAACTAATTTGATGGTGTGGAGTAGTTTACCCATTCCTTCTAAAGCAAAGTATTCGCATTGAACAGGAATAACAACCGAGTTAGCTGCAGTAAGTACGTTAAGTGTAACCAAACCAAGCGAAGGCGAACAATCAATAATAATAAAATCGTAGTTGTCTTTTATTTTAGCCAACATGGTTTTTAGTTTCTGGTTGCGACTTGGCTGATCAACCAATTCAAGCTCTGCGCCCACTAAATCAATATCAGAAGGGATAAGGAATAGGTTAGGTGTATCAGTTTCTATAATGGCTTTTTTTATGTTGGCTTCATCCATTAAACATTCGTAAATACCAACTTTAACAGTACGTGGGTCTATACCCACACCCGATGTTGCATTTGCCTGCGGATCGGCATCTATTAAAAGTGTTTTGTATTCAAGCACCGCTAAGCTGGCAGCTAAGTTAATAGCTGTTGTAGTTTTACCTACGCCACCTTTTTGATTTGCTATTGCAATAATTTTTCCCATCTCTTTTTTATCTTTTTAATTTTTTGCTGCTAAGTGCTTGTTGTTACTTGATACTTGTTCTTTGTTTATGGTTTCTCCTATTTGCATAAGAGTTAGTTTTTTTCCTGCTTGAGAAAATTTATTTATGGCTTCTTCGTGATTTATTTTAATTATTTCAAACGTGTCGTAATGCATGCCAATAATATCTTTGCAGTTGATAAATTCAGTCGCAATAATAGCATTATCTATACCCATGGTATAATTATCTCCAATGGGTAAAAAAGCAAAGTTTATATGGCGATAATCGCCAATCAATTTCATGTCATACGTAAGCGCAGTATCTCCGGCATAGTAAAAATTACCTTCGCTGCTTTCTATTACAAAACCAAGTGGGTTGCCGCCATAGCTGCCATCGGGCATAGAGCTTGAATGCTCTGCTTTAACACATTTTACATTGCCAAAATCAAGTTTTATTTTTCCGCCTGTGTTCATGGCGCAAATGTTTGATACACCCTGTTTTTCAAACCAATGACCAACTTCGGGTGTGCATATTAACTTTGCGCCGGTTCTTTTTGCAATGCTAACAACATCTGCAACATGGTCGCCATGACCATGAGAAACAAGAATATAGTCGGCAGGAATAGCATTAATATCAATGCTTTTTGCAAGTGGATTAGGTGATATATATGGGTCGAACAATAAGTTTTTTCCGTTAATAGTAACGCCAAAACACGAGTGCCCGTAATAGATTATAGTCATTGTAGAATTTAAAAATTAATAGCCTTAAAATTAGGACTAATAACGTAACACTTTTTTTAATTTTTGAACAAAACAAAAAACCGTGTTGATAATAAAATGGTTATTGTGAACAAGTATTTTAACGCTTACTCGTTCCAAATGCGCCAGGCTTCATCTGCCTGAAAACACAGCATATTGTAGCCATTGCTGATTAAAGCACCCTGCTCTTTTGCTTTTTTTAAGAATAAAGTTTCGGTGGGATTATAGGTTAAATCATACACTAAATGTTGAGGTGTGATGGCAGAATAGGGTAGGGGTAAACACTCATTTTCATTTGGATGCATACCTACAGGCGTAGTATTTACAAGTAATTTGCAGGCATTAACAATTTCGGGGGTTAATTCCTGATATGTAAAACTATTTAAAAGAGCTTCATTTTTAGTTCGGGTAACAAACCAAACATCAATATTTAATTTTTTAAGTACATAAGCTACAGCTTTAGATGCGCCGCCTGTGCCAAAAACCAAGGCTTTTGTATGGTTGACATCTAAAAACGGACGTAAACTTTGCCTAAAGCCCCAAGCATCCGTATTATAACCTTTTAATTTTTCGTTAGAAATTTTAATGCAATTAACCGCACCAATTTCTTTTGCAGTTTCATCTAATTCATCTAAAAATTGGATGATAGTTTCTTTATGCGGAAGTGTTACGCTTAAACCAATTAGGTTTTTATTTTCTTGAATTAGTTTAGGGAATTGATTTACATCCTTAAAAGAAAAAACATCAAAGTTATAATTGCTGAGATTTAGTTTTTGAAATTTCTCATCAAAATATTTTTTGGAGAATGAATGCGAGAGTGGGTAACCAATTAAACCAAGTTGTTTATTTGCCATCACGCTCATCAACAATTTGATCGGCTTTAAAGCTTTTGGTATCAAACACAAAAACGTTATCTGCAAGAACGGTATTTGGTGTCAAACTTTTTATTTCGTAAGTCTGTGTACCGCCATCTTTCATCAACATTTTAATTTCGTGCACTTGCTTTTTTACTTTGTCAACAAATAATTTAATGGTATGAAATTTTTTCTTTTCCGGTTTAATAGTTGGGTACAAATTAATTACATGATAGGTATTTGCACCAATTTTTTCTTCTATTCAAAGTACCCAGGCTGATACGATTAGCTACGTAGAGCAGAAGTACCTAAAATATCGACCTTATAGCTTTTAATTTAATAGGACCGAGACTAGGTAGGTCCGTCAGTATGAACGAAAATTTCAACGACGACGACGACAACTTTTTTTAAAAAAGAAACGATTCACTCATCATCTCGTCCCAGTTTTGGTGATTTAATGATTAAACATTTGACACCGGATGGCCGGGCGCTATCAATCTCGTCCAACAGAACCGAATCGTCAGACGTCATTGAAATCGAACGGACACTCAGTTTAATGACATAAAAGTCTGCCTTGAGCTAACGAAATGGAGAAATTGACAATGGCAAATGATTGTACAAATGCGAATTTGTTTCGGCTTGTCAAGAACCATTTTCGTGTAGGAATCTGCATCTGTCTCATATTACCTTTTCAAAATGTAGGTAGTCGATTAAAAGTATATTGAATATTCAGGATTTGCTCTGTGGCACTGTTGGCAG